>DAIDKT010000032.1 GCA_027449905.1 Legionellales bacterium | reverse complement strand
TTTTTACTTCATTCGACAGAGTAAAATCCATCTGAATTCACCTTAAGAAGATAGCCCCAATGCTATTCTCTTCTCACGTATCATGTCAATCATCTTTTGGGCGGCTATCTCCGGGTTGAGTTCTGAGAATGTTTCAGCACCAATGCTGCCCTTCATATTCTCGGAGAGTATCTGTTTTACCTGTTCTCCGCCCTCAATATGTAGCTCCGGAGCAGTGTGCACGGGAAGTCCTATTGATAAAGCCCATGTCCCAATTGCCACTGCTTTCTCGGCAATAAGTTCGGGTGCGGATGCAATAACCGGAAGAGCAGAAACATCTACATTAAGCCTCTAATCGATGGTGATTAGCCGCTAACAGGGCTCGACCTTCAGGAGTTGCAGCCAAAGAAAAAGCAACCGACGTGCCAGCATACGGCCCGTTAGCAATGACATGATTGAGCGTTTGCTGATTAATTAAATTAGCTAATCGATGTTGATTGGCTGCCAAGAGGCCTTGGCCCCTACTGCCTGATGCCAAGATAAAAGCAACTGGGTAACCAGCTCCAGGCCCTTCGGTTAAAACGTGATTGAGAATGTTGCTAACTACCTCGTTATCGGTAGTGGGTCTTAGTCGCCTGATTATCGCTGGCAGGTTGTTGCCATCGATGAATGTTTGGGCAAACAGCCGGCGATTTGGTTCTAGTTGGTTTTGGTTCAAGCCAAACAGGGCTTCTACTTCAGCACCGATAAGTGGTGAATCGCGTAAGTGATTTTCCGGAAATAGTTGTGCCACATGAGGTTCAATTTGCGCCCAAGTCAGTGGCCAATAACAGTTGCTATTGGTAATGCGGTCACGCCTCAGGTTGGCTACCGGCTCAGGAGATGCAATGAGTTTGAAGCGATTGTCCGCAACTGGAACAAGATAGAATGTTGCGGCACTCGCAATATCTTCAGTCTCTAACGTAACGTAGTTAAAGTAGTTTGGCATGTTATTACGCACAATAGCTCATCAAAACGCCAATTATAACGATTAACATGCTTTATATCAACAAAATATGATTTTTTAAAAATCAAAATGAGGATGATTGGTTCAATAAAACCAGTGTTTTGGCTGAGTCAATTGTGCTGCAAATTACCCGAAACGCTACCGATTATTTCCGAGTATTCTTATTATCGGAATATTGTTTTTGGCACACGGGGAGTCCTTTGCTTTGTTCACAAGGCTTTCTCTTAATTTCCTGGTATAAATTTATCTACTTTTAAGGTCGCGATAAAAGTTTTCATGCACACCTAATGCCAATAATAAACGTTGTGTAGCATCCCACTCATAGGCTAGAAGAAATTCTTGATGATGAATTTTAAATTTATAAACATAGACTCCAGATAAATCCCCTCGTTTTTCATTCCCAATTTGAGGGTTTTTAATAATTTCTTTAATTGCATTATTGACACACAGCGGTAGCTTTTTATAAGCTTTTTTAAAAGCAGGCATTTGCTTTATAGTGGTATCACTCACTTTTTTCCTCAAAATTAAAAGGCTCCGCTAGTGATTTATCTTGAAGCTTTGATAAAAGCACATCTTTTATCAATTCGATGGGTAAGTCAGGATTATCCAATGCGCATTTTCCTAACTTGGCCCAATATTCAATTTGATTCGGGATAGATCGAAATTCAGCAGAAGCAACTTTTTTTGCCTCGTAATAAATTGATTCATCAATTCTAATAGGAATACCCATGGTTCACCTACAATGGTTACATTTGGCTACATTTGTAGTATAGCATCTTGAGTAATTAAGAACAATTTTTTTGAATTTAAACGGCTCGAGTTTAGACGGTGGACCTTGTGAATTGCGGAACAGACGCACGGTTATCGGAATACATCACAGGGTAATCCCCCCGAAAAATAACTGATGTCAAAAGTAGAATTTTTCTCGTAATCTAAGCGGAGGAGATTCTGCATGAAAAAATCGAAATTTACAGACAGCCAAATACTGTCGATTCTGAAACAAGTCGAAAATGGTGCCCCTGTTCCTCAGGTATGCCGTGAACATCTGATTAGTTCAGCGACATTTTATAAATGGCGTGCTAAATATGGTGGCATGGATGTACCTATGATGTCGCGCTTAAAAGAGCTGGAGGCGGAAAATAGCCGTCTTAAAAAAATGTATGCTGAGGAGCGCTTGAAAGCGGAAATCCTGAAAGAGGCCATTGAAAAAAAGTGGTAACACCGTCGCGCCGTCGGGAGTTGGCGCAAAAGGCGGTGTTAGATAAGGATATTTCAATTCGAATGTCGTGCGAGCTGTTTAGTATCAGTGAAACCTGCTTTCGATATCAACCCAAATTAAGCGATGAAAACGCAATGATAGCAGATTGGTTATTGCGTTTGGCGCAGAATCAGCGCAACTGGGGTTTTGGTTTATGCTTTCTGTACTTGCGCAATGTGAAGGGATTTGGGTGGAATCACAAACGTGTTTATCGACTTTATCGGGAGCTGGAGCTAAACATGCGAATTAAACCCAAAAAACGGTTAATCAGAGAAAAACCTGAAGCATTAACTGTACCAACGGCAATCAATGAATGTTGGTCGATGGATTTTATGCATGATCAGTTGGCAAATGGTCGTAGCTACCGATTATTCAATGTATTGGATGATTTCAACCGCGAAGGTCTTGGCATTGCGGTGGATTTCTCCTTGCCAGCAGAGCGAGTCATACGTGCTCTTAATCAAATTATTGAATGGCGTGGCAAACCAAAACAAATACGCTGTGACAATGGTCCAGAATATATCAGTAAATTACTGGAAAAATGGGCTGATAAAAATCAGATACAACTGGCTTTTATTCAACCAGGAAATCCGCAGCAAAATGCTTATATTGAGCGTTATAATCGTACTGTCAGATATGATTGGTTAAGCCAATATTTATTTGAAAGTATTGCCGAAGTGCAGCTACATGCGACACAATGGCTTTGGACGTACAATAATGAACGACCAAATACTGCTATTGGAGGAATTCCTCCAAGGCAAAAATTGGCACTAGTTGCCTAAGTCTCTACTTTTAACGTCAGTTAAAAATGGGGGGATTACCACAGGAATTGGCAAGATTTCATGATATTATTTATGCGGTTCATCAGTGGCGAGACTTCATGAATAAATCAGCTGACATCATTCGGCCCTTGTTTATTATGTCTGAGACCCCTCTCAACATGGGGTCAACGATTATTAAATTTACTTACGATGATTACAATAAGGAATCAGGCTCAGCATTGATTGATGCGCATAATGATGCTGAAGCTATTTCATCATTTCTGAATGAATTCAGAGATTCCCCAGAAACACTACGTTCCTACTCTAAAGAAATCGAACGATTACTGCTTTGGTGCATTCATATTGCTAAAATTAATATCTCAAGTCTTCGGCGCGATCATTTTTTGGAGTATCAGCAATTTTTAAAAAAACCTGAACCTGTCAAAAGCTGGTGTGGTCCAAGTACTGGAAGACAAACCAAAGACGGTGCAATAAATCCAGCATGGCGACCTTTTGTGAAAGGCTTAAGCAATACATCGGTTAATAAGGCCCTCACTATCTTAGATTCTTTTTTTAACTATTTGGTGCAATCCAACTATTTAATTGGTAACCCATTGGCCGTTGATAGACGACGTAAAAAACGTAATAAAGCATCACCGAATATTATTGATAGGTATTTAGAGTTAATTGAAATTCAGGCTGTTTTAGAGGCATTAGCATCTTACCCAATCAATGATGAGAAACAAAGATTTCAAGTTGTTCGTGCTCGCTACATTGTTCTTTTGCTTTTTTACACCGGTCTTCGTATTGCCGAAGCTGCCAATCATACCATGGGGAATTTTGTTCAACGGGAAAATAACTGGTTTATTCGTGTGATAGGAAAAGGGCAAAAACTTCGAGAAATTCCTATTCCAGATGAACTTCTCAAAGCATTAAGTGATTTTCGACTTAACATTGGCTTGCCATCTGCCCTACCTACTTTTAAAGAATTGACGCCATTGATTCCTATGCAAAATTTACAACAATCAATTAGTACAAGACGTATTGATCAAATTTTACGATGGACTTTTAATTTAGGCGCCTCTTTATTTGAACCGGATGAACCAAGACGTGCATCAAAATTACGACAGGCCTCAGCACATTGGCTCCGCCATAGTTATGTTACTTATCTTTTGCAAGCTGGTGCTCCGATCAAAGTTGCTCAAGAAAATGCAGGACATAGTGATGTAGGCACAACGATGCATTACACCCATGTGGCCCAAACCGATAGACATGAAGCAACACGGCAGTTGTCCCTAACGAATCAAAAATCTGAAGGTGCAACAGAAGAAAAATGGTAGAAGTGCACGTGCTAAAAAATAAACTGCTTTTTTGGATTTTATTCATTTCAATAGCCTTGTAGCACTTAAAAACGTTTGATACTATCCGCTGACTTATTGATAGAAAGGAAGCATAGTGCCTCAAATTAGTCTAGAGCGTGTTTCATTCGGCTTGCCTGTTGTTTTGTTCAGAGACATTTCGCTTACAATAGGAGCACTAGACCGAATTGGTGTGGTTGGTAATAACGGTTGCGGAAAATCAACTTTTTTAAATTGCATTGCTGGCTTAATTGAGCCTCAGGAAGGTCGCGTTATTCGTCCTAAAGGATTAAAATTCGGGTTGATGGAGCAAACGTTACCTGAATCATTAAAATACTTTAATTTTCACCAAGTGCTCGAGTCCGCCATTGATCCTATCGAGCAAGACTACTTGTCGTGGAAAGTGGACTATACCTTCGATACCTTTAAAGTTCTTAAAGCAATGCGAACACGCCCCATTGGAGAGTTAAGCGGCGGTTGGCAACGCATCGCATTAATTACGCGCACGGTATTAAGTAATCCTGATGTTTTGTTGCTCGATGAGCCTACCAATCATTTAGATGTGAGTAAAATTATCCTCTTAGAAAATTGGCTCAATGAGCAAGTTTATAATATC
>DAIDKT010000031.1 GCA_027449905.1 Legionellales bacterium | reverse complement strand
CGTTCATTGTAATCATAGTCCTTACAGTTTGGACGACATTGACTGTTTTAGCCCTTTTACCCCTTTTTTACGTCTTTTTCAGGCTCATTTCCATTGGAAACAGATTCTTATTTGAGGCTCATCTTGTGTTGGAAGAGACTGTGAGTGGTGGTAATCGTTGATTTGTGGTATATTATGTGAACACAATATCTAATTATTATTACAAACCATGACCAACTCAAAACAAGAAATGCTAACCAAACTCAATCGCCAAATCGAGTTGTTGGACGATTATACTACTAGTCTTCCGGGGCGTGGAGCAACTATTTTCAATATGATTGAGTATGCTTATGGGCGCTATCTCTCGGAAAGCTTACGTACATGTTTCAATAACCATGGTGGCAGCGAAGACATTTTGGCCAAAAATTTAACGACCATTTTCGAGCAACATTGGAATTGGGTTCGTGGTTCTTTTCTCTGTTATACCAGTACCCCTGACAGCGCCTGTTCGATAGTTTTGCTCGAATTGGCCAATTGGGTTTGTCATTATAATCAGTCCATAGGTCGAGTCACCTCTCTTTTGGAATTGGTCATGCCATCTATCAAACTTATCTCGACCACGCGCTCTGCTTTAGATCTTGTTGTATATCGGGCAGAGGATTCGGAGATGGTACCAGGCGCGATTGCTGATTTTAATGGACAGATTAAAGCGGTGACTGATATCACTGAGTTCAAACAGCTTCTTTATACCCATTGTTTAACTGCAGATGGAGAATCCTTGTTCCCCATCGCCTTGCTACTGGAAGTAACACTCGCTCCTGAGAAAAGACCGCTAATCAAACCGTATATACCCACTGCAAAAGAACAAGATCCATCGTTCCAAGAGATCGTGACTGACCCAAAAGCCCCCTGCAATCAAACACCTGATTCTGAATTCAACCGATTGTGTGAGCATACTGAGCTGACGAAAGCTGTTATGAAAGCTAAAGCTGAATATGAACATGCTCTGTCTTTGAATCAGGAAAGTCTCAAAAGCGCATTAGATAAATTTGCTGTGGGACTTTTTGCCGGGAGCTCTCATGGTGGAAAGGGGAAATCAACGGAAGCAAACGAAGAAGCGTATGCAGCGCTTGGGGTTTTTATGGAGTATTATCACCAGTTATCGCCAAGTATCAAGAACGGGCTTCCTAAGGATCTAGTAACTGAAATAGACAGAATTATACTGTTAGGGTCAAATAAAGATGTGAATACAATCTCTAAGCTAACCGTCGAAACAAAGACCTGTGTCGGATTGATGGGGGAGAAGATCCGTTATATATCGCGCACATATGAGTCAATCCTTAATAAGACGACCATGGGTCTTAACAATCCACAAGTCCTGGAACTTATCAAGAACAAAAAATTAGCATTTTCAGCGCGCCAGATTAAGTTAAAAGAAGCCTTGGAGGCCAAAAACACCCCTAATTCATATGCTTCTTTAGCAAAGCGTGAAAACCAACTAGTTGATAAATTCGGTGTCACACTCCCAGCTGTTCAGCACTTGGGTGTCGATTTTATTTTTGCCACGTGTCCCCATATACTCGACCGGGCTGTGCCTAAACCTCTTTCGGTTTTTAAGGAATTAATGAACCCTTTGCCGATTGATACACAAGCGTTCTTTTATCAAAACATGACAGCTTATTGGCCTAAAATAATCCACAATATTAGCGATTGTATAGACATACTTGCTTTTGCTCAAGCGAGAGATAAGTCACTGATCCCCCATCTTTTGGCTGCGTTGAGCGAGCGTTGGACTCATATTGTTTTTACCCTTAAAGATTTTTCCCAGATTGCCCGTTATTTCGGAGAAATTAAAGCGGGTAGTGAGTCAATCCAAAACCTCTTTGGGGTTATTCGGCCAAAATTGAAAACATTGATTCGTAATGTATCGGATTATCAAGATGTCATCAATTACTTATCTCGATCCGATCAGTTGTCTTTTTTATCTGACATAGAAAAAGATAAGCATCAACTGTGGGCGGAGATCCTTACAAACCCGACGAACGAAGATCGTAAAGAAACTTTGCTTCGTTCAATCGATAAATATTTGAATGACGACCTAAAACTAAAAAATAAACTTGATGCTTTGTTTGATAACACCCTAGATCGACTTGCTGTGAATCAATGGAATTTAAAGCCAGATGATAACATCGTGGTGCTTGCAAAAGATGTTGATTTTTTTGAACGTCGGGCTCCAGCTATGAGGGACAAGGAATATACTCGGAAACCAGAACTAGATCGTAGTGAATACTGGAGTCGTTTCAGTAAACAGGACAGATTTGGCTACCTCCACACGTACTGGAAATTTGATATAGATGGTTGGATGAAATCAAAGTTTAAATCTGATAAAAAACTCGCATTCACAAAAGAAAAGTACAGTAAAGTGAGGGCTTTTTATGAAGCGGAACTTGGAAAAACCGACTATTACCCATTGTTACATGCATTGTTTGAGGCTCATCCTTGGTTAAGAGAGGACCCCAATGGTCCTCTTGTTCTCAATTTTCTTAAATACATTATCAATAAGCATTTAATTCAAGATACAAATAATAATCTTGCTTCTATGCAGACGCAGGATATACTCAAGCTGAGTGTTCAAAATTTCTCTTGGAAGCCGCTTAATTGGTTTGATAACTTTGCCCAGTATTACCCATATCTTGATGTGAAGTTTTTTCAAAAAAATCTGCCTAACTTACCGTCATTTGAAAGCGGTCCTGATAGGTCTTGGGCTGAGGCTATGAATCTTGGCTTTTCTCGGCTCGATGTACTTCGGTATTTGGGTTACTGTCACCCTAAAAAAATGACAGTAACATCGGATAATAATGGAGAGGTTAGTCGCTCTCAACCTATCAAGGTTGTGATGTTATCAGACTTTAAACGCCTGCCGCAAAACTCCCGCGCGGAGACCGATTTTTTTGTAATCAATATTGCAAGCGAGAATCAGCCTTTTTGGTTGGGATTACAGTGTGGAAATCAACCGATTTTGTATTGCCCAAACTATACAGAAACAGAGCTTTTTGTCCTGATCCGTGTGATTGGTGATGAGAAAGAAAAGGTTGATGTGGCGTTTAATTATTTGAGCGAAATTTTCATAGGCCTGACACGAAAATCTATATCTTATAAGCATAATCTAGCCCTCAATGATTTCAATGGTGATATAACGCTCCAAACTATCTGGCATACCATTCTATTTACACGTATTCTAGGGCGAGCTCTGATGAGCGATCCCCTAACTTTGCACGAGCATGTTCCTTTATATCTCTTAATGCAGCTTTTTTATAAAAAAAATTATGGTGCCAATGTCGTTTCCAACAGTTCCCGGGCGCTACATAACTTGGAAATGCGTCATCCTTATAGCTCCTTGACGGTGGTTGATAGCCCAATAAACTTGGGTGATCTGCCAGCAGATCAACTCTGCGAGAATTTAAACACTAGAATAAGTTTGTATTCGAGGACAGCTACATCTGATGAGTTTATCTCTTCTTTGTTGCATCTTAAATGTGAGCCCAGAGCAGATGGCAACTATAAGCTCATTTACACAAAACCAGCCCGTCTTAGCTTGAACTCTTTAAATGTTCATGACTTATACTTTATTTTAACTGTTTTGCATCACAGCCCTCTGATAAGAGAGGTGGTCTTCTTTGAGAACTATCAATTCAATATTGAAAATAAGGATACAGCTATAGTAAAAGCGTTACTCGATACCAATCCTAATTTGTTAAATATTCATTTCTCAGGCAGTTTGGATGTTGGGAAGTATTTCGAACATTATTTTAAATGTATCGCTGCGCGCAATCGATTTTTAGCGTTCCAGCAACCATCTTTGATGAATATTGAAACTTCCTTGCAAACACGCATAAAATTATGGAATACCGCAGGTCGCCAATTACTCAATTATTTTCAAACGGAGGAATTGAGGTTTGATGATAAAAATGAAAACAAACAAGCTTTCATGGAGAATTGGCGAACGATGGGTATTGTGGGTGTTAAGCACCTTTTTGATGCGATAGCTCTATCGCCTGGGCAGGCTCCCAGCCTAGATATAACCTTCGATCTGGGTGCAGTAAAGGATTTAGACCCACCGATTGGGCCTGAAACAGCAGTCTGGGGGGGGCGTCATCTTTACAATAGCCCCAATATCTATCATGCTCGTTTGAGTTTTACTTGTAGACTCAAAGACTATCTTGTTTCTTACCGTGGCGAAGGTCCTCTTTTCCGCTCAGTTTCCCTGATACTCCCACCCGTGAAACAGATGCAAGGAACTCAAGACCAAAAAAACCAACAACTTGGTCGTGAGTTAACGACCTTCATGAATGAACTGAAAAAACATTTCGATCCCACTGAAACACACCCACACGCAATATCTCTCTATTTATCCAATGATGTGATTGATGCTACTGCGGAAAAAATGATTTTATATCGCGCAATAAGTTTTATAATTAATATATTTAACTCGTTGAGAAAATCTGACGCGCCTACCACCCAACAAGGAGCAAAAAAGGAAGTCCATAACTATCTTATTCCTCATTTTCCTCTGTTGGAGAACGAGGCAGAATATCAGAAGCTCTTCTTGGGCGGCATTAGAGATGACTATCATCAAGTACAAAATGCATGTCTTGCATCGTGGCGAGAATTTAACTGTCAGGTGCCCGATAAAGCGATGAAAGGGACTTTTTCTTTACTGCTAGCGCAACGATTACGCCCTGAAATTATGTTAACTGACTTACATGAGCAAGCATCAGAGCTTGATTGGGGTGATGAGGAAAGCCCCTTGGTTGAGGATTTGAGCACGCAAGTGCAAATGCAGCAAGAGCAGCAGCTTCAGGCAACGACCACCTATCAGGTAACACCGCCACCGCCAGAAGAAAAACCACCGATTTTGGTTGAAGAAATTACCCTGATTTATAATAAATATACAGAAGTTCTGATTTCACGAGAGAATATCAACGAAGATCCGCGTTTTAAAGCTTGGTGGGATACTTTATCAAAAGAAACAAAAATACAATACGGCGGTTCTGGTCAAGCGCTTTTTAACGCTTTGTTTGGTCGAAAAAAAGCAATGTATGCGATTGATCAAGTTGAGTTTTGTGCCTTAAAACGTTTATTTCCACATATTCCACAACTCTTAGGCGGCTTTGATAGAGATAACCGTATTGCTGGTTTTTCGTTAGCGCTCGGTAAACCCAATATGAGGATAAAGATAAACGGCAAAAACCTGCGATACATCATTTTAACTTTCGATGCCAAAAAAGAAAAAGAAGATATAGCGGAATATTTAGCACTTCCCCCAGGCCAGCGCAATCCTTATACCCTCTGTTTGACAACACTTCCGCATGTAAACTACTTTTTTGGTGATCAGCGGCAGTTTGCAAACCTGTCGACAGAGTCTTCTGAACAGCAAATTTTATACCAATTTTTAGCGTCAGTAGATCCCAAACGAAGTCTAACAACCGGTGAATCAGAAACGCAGCTGGTCGATCAAAACATCGACTTTTCTTACAAGCTTTGTCTCAAAGTGTTAAAGCGCAGATGTAACAATCCGGCGTTAGATTGTTTATTCGAACCCTCAGATGAAGCTTGTTTAACGCCACAAAATTTAAAATCATTAGGTCAATTGTTTTACCAGTTTGACTCTGCGGGTTTAGCTCATTTTTTCAGTGTTGCAGATGCAATCATTCAACAAGATCATTTTGGAAAACAAGGGTTGATAAATTGGAAAAAGGGGATATTAGATAACAATCCTAACTGGAGCACCTGCCTTGACCAAGCGGAGTTAGAAGCGGTATCTCTTAGTATCAGTACATTAAAAGGTCATTCCCGAGCCCAAGAAATATGGTGGTTACTGGTTGATAAACATGCAAAAACGGTTGGCTTCACCACCTATCGCTCAATTTGGTATGCTTATCAAAAATGTCTGGGTTACATAATAGCCAGGCAATTGATAGTTGATGTAGATGCTTTTCGGCGTGTGGTCAATGGAATCGAGCGTTTTAACGCACAAATTTTCTTACAAAAATTACATGTATTGCTGCATACGAATGCCAATACCTTAAATGGCAGGGAGCTGTCTCAGCAACTGCTCAAGGACTTGGAACCTGCAGATGTCGATTTTTATGGTCAATTGTACGCAATATTGTATGAAAATTATCCTTATAATCATCCAAAGTTAAAATTAACTGATCTGACAACAACATCTAATAGCCTCATTCCAACTTATGTGGTCAGTTGGCCCAACCAAGTGCAAGTCACGGATCCAATTACTCATGCGTTACGATATGCATGTCTTCGTGGGCGGTTGTATTTCGATGAATTATCCCAGCTTGCACGGGATTTAGAAAACCATTTCAGTGAGCCGTTACAAAAACCAGCGGGCGTTCAGCTTCTGCGCTTGTATATCGGCTGTGTGACCGGTGGTATCAACTTCGTTGGTTCCCTGAGCCCGATTCCTGATGGGTTATTGACAATAGATCTTGATATATTGCGCTTCATCAATCAAGGCATGACGTTATCAGATGATGTGCAAAAAAATAGTATTGAGCTCGATTGGCAGGACATACTTACCCTTGCAGAGGCAATTGATGAGATAGGTTTGCTAGCTTTAGACGAGGTTGATCCAAAAGCGTTTATTCGAGCCTGTGGGCGAGCCATGCGATGTTATCGTTCTCAACATGCAGATGATGATAATTTGCTTAAATTGATCAACATCATAAAAGAATACGCATTCAAGATAAGTGAACAAACTGATGAAGATGACTATCCGGATGGTATGGAATACAAAAGGAGTAGTCCTGAAGAAGACGGTCAGCAAACTTTGGTACCTGATTGGAACCATCCCCTATTAAACGATTATCCGTGGTTGATATTAACCCAAGATGAGCCCTCTTCATTGGTTCGTTCCTTGTCAGCCTTAGATGAACGGATGAATGATCAAACCACGATGTTTGTGAAGCAACTACGGACTATTCGTTTTGAAAAAAACCGATATTTTCCAAATTTGGAAAGGTTACAGGGCGCCTTCGAGGATATCGCCAACAGCGGTGATCCAGAGGGGGCGCGTCGGCAGGTCGTCTCTGCATGGGAGGGACAGGGTTTTAGTATAACCTTGCGTGATACCAAGTATAACCCACTTAGTGAGGAAGAATTAGCTCACGCGATGCTCTATCTTGATAATCATTTAGAGCCGAATTTCAAGATGGATAACCTAGGGCCGTGCAAGCGATTGTTTCAAGACTACCTCGCATTGCCAACCATCGGTTTGCGTCGAAAAGAAATGGATGAGTTGTTAGAGGTTTGTTGTAAGCAGTTGGATAATAAAAAACACTATAATGAGCTGGGTCGGATTATAGATGATTTATTCCAACTTGCCAAAGCAAGCGATGAAACACAATCAAAAAAATATTATTCAGTTAAACACCTGACTGAAATCTTAAAGTTAATGATTAATCAAAAACTTTATAAAACTCACCACTATCCGTTGAACCTATTAAAAATCATCTTAACTTCACCCATAGCGGATAAAATCATATCTAGCGATTTGAATCAATTAGACCAAGGCCCTGACAAATATTTTAGTAGCTTTATTTTTGGATTAGTCGACAACATTGAGTTATCTTCGGATGCGAGGGAGATTGCGGTGACGTATGCGACCCGAGGGAATGAGGAGTCACATCGGGAGAATGCAGAATATGCAAAAACACTCCTAACCGAGTTATTTGGTAATGATCCAAAATTGGAACCATCTTATATAGACATGGTTTATCAGCTTTTAAAAAATTATGAATTAACGACATCCGAAGCATATCTTACTTGGCAGAGGAAACACGTTGAGCCGTTCCGGGTTATCACCGATGCCAATATGCGCTCTTGTTGGCAAGAGATGCAAATCAAATGGCAGAAACAACTTCCTGGTTCGATTCAAGATCTCTTTCCGGTACTGGGAGAGAACCCCTCGCAAATACAACTATACCGTCAGATGATCTTGGTCCAGGTATTATCTGCAAATGAAATAGAGATGGACGCCGAGACTATCCTTCGGCCAAAATTAATTGCTGTTGGGACGCACTTGATTGATTTCACGCCTCAAGAATTAGAACAGCTGATTAAGTATTCTTTTTCTGATTCTCGTCTGACACTCGATGCTTTATATGTCTTATTCACGCAATTTAATTCATTATTTCAACATACAGAGCAAGCATTAAATGGAGAATTTGCCGGTTCGCTAATCGCCCCCCCAGTTTTCAATAACCGTCAGGCAAACCAGGTCATTCACTTTTTTGAATCCGCTTATATATCCCGTGGTAAGTTTCCTCGTAATTACAGCATTTCTGACAAAGAACGAGATGAGCTATTTCGAGTCTTGGATGGTATGAAAAGCAAAAACGAGGGGTTTTTATCTCTTGAGGAAAAAACACAATTAATAGGTTTCTTTTATTATTGTAATACATTTGCTGTGGGTGAGAATTTACAGCTTGATGATGTCGACAAATTAGCAAGCCTAGCTCGTCAGTGTGTGAAGCGACTGACCGCAATTTCGGCTGATGACAAAACTCGGCCGTATTTGAAAATGCAAGTCTTGGCTTGTATTCGTGAGATATATTTTAAAAAAACCAAACCCATATGGACCAATCACAAGCAAATGATTGTTCTGATCTACTTGGCTATCCATAGCGATGAAACTGGCTTGATTCAAAAAATTGCGACCGGGGAGGGGAAAAGTGTGATCACCCCACAGCGGGCTATTTATCTTGCATTTTTTGGAAAGACTGTCGATATTGTGAGTGCCAAGGAAATTTTATCTGAGCGGGATAATAAACGTGATGCCAATCTAATGAAAGCATGTGGCTTTCCTGTTTCTCATCATATTACCCCTAAATCATCAATCCAAGACTATGAACGAACGGACTCGCAGGGTGGTTCTATTCATTACTTCAATTTGGGTAATTTTGCGCTATTTATATGTGATGTGGTTATTGCACGTGGTGGTTCTTTCAATTTGTCCCCAAATAATCGAGTTGCCGTGTTGGACGAAGCCGATTACCTCTTATTGTTTGAGATCATGTTGCAGTATAACTACGCTAAGCAGCAAGCGGGTGGCGGGTTGTATAACTATGATGAGTGGGTATTTAGAGCGGTTTGCGAATATTATTCCAAAAATCGGGACTCATTCCGTCTGGATCAAGACTCAGGCCAACTATTTGTTTCAAACAAAGCTCATTTACGGCCATTATTTAAATCATTGCAAGCACTGGCGATCACGGCTCCAGAGCAATCACAGTTCATAAAGAAAACGATGATCCCCGCGATAAATGGGGATAATAAGGACATGCAGGAACTAATTCGTGTTTTACGGAAACATTTGTCATCTTGCCACAATGCTTACTCCCTAATAAAAGACAAAACCTTTTATATGGGCACCGCAGATCGACAAGTTGGTGATATTAAGTTCACCATTCGCTTTCCTTACGTGATGATTGCTAATCAGGCAAAACCAGATTCCATTTATTGTAATGGGACACATCAATATCTTCAGATGCGTTTGAAATTAGAAGCAGCAGACAAGGGCGAACCACTTGATATATTTGTTGATCCAGTCAGTGAGATTGTCGTTTCGCTAAGCCCGGAAAGTATTTTAAAAAACCTTTTTGCTAGAAGGGAAGGCAGCACGGGAACCCCAGGTGGTGATTTAGAACGATTAAGATATCGTTTGGTTCATCAAATAGAAGATGTGATCAAATTTCCTAGGTATCAGCTACCTGATTCGACCCGGTTACCTACTGTTTTTACTAATAAAGAGGGAACAATAGCAAAGATTGCTGAGCTCATTATCGCCCACCCAGAGAGGCCATTTCTCATTGACTGCGAAAGTGATGCCGATGTAAAAGAGCTATCCGCAGCCCTTGTGACGTGTATTAAAAAATCAGATCCACAATTCGACTTCAAAACACGTTTTATCGTAGATACCTTAGATAAAGAAAAAGATGAAACATATTTTATAGGGTTGGCTGGTAAAAATGGCACGTGCTTGTTTAGTGCTCGAGTTGGTCGGGGTACGGATATTGAGTGTAAGAATCCTGAAGGTCTCTTTGTGATTGAAACCGCCGCTGTCAAACCTAAAATAACCAGGAAACAACTCTGGGGTAGGCAAGGTCGTCATGGTCAAAAAGGGACCGTGGTGGCTGTCTTCGATGTCGACGATATTAAAAAACGCTATGATAATTTGATGAGCAATGATCCTCACCAAGAGTTTTCTAGAGTCGATCCAGCTTGCCGCACAAAATTAGACTCAAAAATAAATCAACATCGAGCAGATCAGAGTCCATACTGGCAAGAACTATTGAATAATCCGGATTATAAAGAGCAATTTGCGGTCACAGAAGCAGTGGCTACCTTCTTCTATCAAAAAGAGCTGTTCAAATTTTTCAACGGTGCTGAGTCCAATAACATCATATCAGATTTAGGTTTGTTGTTCGTTCTTCCCCGTTTGTGTAACCTCAATGGTGAAATGAATAATGCTAGGTCAATTGATGATATCCTGCAATCATCCGCTATACTTATCCCAAAACTCAAAGAGTTATGGCGGACAACCCACTCAGTTTTAGGGGAAAATAATCACGACCAGTTTATAGATAAACTACCTGATCTTTGGGAAGAATTTTGTGACACTGCTGGTCTAAGTAGTCAGGAAGATAACGATTTTATATATGATTTCATAGCCTCATTATTGAACACAAATCGACCGACCGGGAGTGAGGTGAACCCAACTCCGCGACCAAAAGCTGAGATGCCCCCAGTCACCAAAACGTTTGGTAAGATCATGGCCTTTCTTGTAAAAAGAATTCCGGAATCATTCAACGACTATACCCGTGATAAAAATCATACCAAATTTATTTTAGATGACCATGGTAGTTTCCAGGTTCTAAACAATGAAAAACCACCCTATTTTTCTCATTTAGTCGGCTATATCGACGACCTTCAATCATTGATGCGTGATGCATCACATTCTAAGGAAATTGAAAGTCTATTCGAAGTGATTGTTGAGTTGATAAATGAAAATAGCTTTTTTGCTGTTGACGTCAAAACCCATCGTTATATTTTAGCTAAATACCAAGAGCTCATTAGCCAACCAATAAATGAAGCTGAAGCTGCAGCTTCATCGCCGCAGGCGCGTGATACAAAGGCAGCCACGCTGTGGTTAACCGGACTATCTGCTTTTTTTAAACAGCCGTTGTTAGGAAACAAACCAGCGGGTTTAAGACCTGAAAAAGAACTCGATTTTATGTCTCAATTGGCGGAATTAATTGTTGGCACGTTTTCGAAAAAATACTGTTATAACGAGTCAACAAGCAATCCAGATCTTGATCCCAGTATTGTGTTTATAAAAGCACTCAGTCAAAAGCTTGCAGACAGGTTTCTTAACTTTGACTCTAACCGAATCAAACGCACCATCTCCCGACTGCGGCTTTTATTAACCACCGATAAAGATGTGACGACTACGCTCACACGCCAACTTATTCATGCTGGTCGATTGAATTATATTGTTAATATTATAATTGAAGACAATCATCCGTCAAATTTTGACGGGCGCCTGCGGACTCTATGCACACGTTATCTGAAGTCACGACAACTAGAGGACTATCCAAATATGACAAGCAATCTCTTTGACCTGTATTTTAAAAACAATGAAGGAGGGAAAATTCCCCCCCTGGATTTACCTGAAATCTGTCCCCCAGCTTTTAATGAGAATGAAAAAGTGAGTATTCAGTATTTTTGGCTCTTGCTGGCAAAGCATGCACCAACCACTAAAGCTGAACGCGATGCTTTGATCACTGCTTTGAGGAATTATACTGAAGAAGCAGATCGAGAAAAACTTTTAAACATTTTAATCCAAATTCCGGAACCAGTGAGTTTACTTCGTATTAATAAGTTGATTAAACAGCCAAACCCGGCAGATATCCAAGCAACTTTTGACCGGTTGAACTTATTTATCAAACAGAGTATGCCTTGGTTTGATCTATTAAAGAGCAAAGATTTGGTTCATTTCAATGGTAGCTATTGGCGACCGAATAGGCAGCTTGAAGCAGAATATATTAAAATTTGTTCTGTATTCAATGAACAGTTAAAACCAGCTGATAGTGAGTTTTTCTTCAACCATGACATTTTAAAATGGTTTACAGTCGATGAAATTGAGTGCTTCTCAACAGGATTTATAAATGGAAGTTCTAAACTTGAGAGACAAGAATTAGAACCTCTGTTCAAACTATTTGAAGATATCAAAAAGAGTTCAGCGCCATTTAGAACCGCTTTAGAGGATATTTTCAAAACAGCTTTGAAGAAAAATGCCAAGTTATTGTATTTTAACAGAGAAAAATTAAAATATTTTCTGGATAAATTAGCTGATTTACCCGTTGAAAGCCCGATTACCAACCAAACTATAGCGGATTTGTGGAATAAATGGCAGGGTGACCAAATTCCAAATATTTCTGACCTTCAACGAGTGGTTAATCTATTAAAAACGGTACAAGCCCATCAGACAACCCCTCAAACGCTAAATTCATTTTTTGATTTGCATGCGAGTGATGATATTGTTCAAGAGCGTATTTTTCTCATGCAGTGTTTAAATCAAAATGTGGTCGAATTTGAACCAACCGTCAAATCGAGGTATCAAGCCAAATTCGAACAATACTTTAAAAATCATGTCGTTTTGGGAGCTCGTGAACCCGGTTATATAGGCAAGGTATTTTATTTAACAAACCAGCTATTTCTGATGACACAGTCTTTGTTTCAAAAAAATGGGCAAAATCGCTACACTCAAGCCAATTTGCCGACCTATCATGTTGAGAGTGGTTTGAAGTCGGTAATAACCAAAGCAAAAAAATCATATAACCGCTGCTTCTTTCAATCTGATGCTCGAGCGCGAGAGGCAAAGGATTTGTTTGAATCAATCCAAGCGGATCAAGTGGACATAGATTGGGTCCTTGATAAGATCCTTCATACAAAGAACAGCATTTCACGTGGCGCGGGTATAAAATCAAATTATTCTTTGTTGGGGCGAGGTCCAATCGACACGAAGGGATATAGTCGTCTTAATGAGATTACGTCTATTTTGCTAGCAGAGGTAATCGTTGTTTATATGGATCAAATCCAACGGAAAGATCAACCCGACTCATTTAAAGAACAACACAGAGTAAGGTTATATCAAAAATTAGAAGGCTATTACCGCAACCAGATAGCCGACTTAATCTGGAAGTTATCGTCTTTAGAAGATTGCGATAGCTTATCCAATATATTGAAAGAAGTTGACCAAGAACTGATGGATAATCATCAAATAACGCCAGAAAAATCAAAGGCCTTACGTGGGTTAATCGAGAAAAATAAATCACGCGTCCCTTCTTACTTACGTTATATACTTGATGAGTTATTGGTTTTGCCGAGTCTAGTCAATGGCCCGGTGGGCGGCCAGAATACAGTGAACTTCCGTCACTAACGCTGATCCTTCACTGCCTTCAGGGTCACCTACCTGGCGAGTGACCCAGATAGACTCTCTACCATGAGATACTCATGAACAAATTGCCCCTATACACGGAAATTCCCTATGATGATCCGGCGCGCTATTTTCGAGAGTTTTTCGATAAGCCATGGGCTATTCTATTGGATAGTGCTGATGCCGGTATGCAGCGAGAGGATACCAATCGCTATAGCTATATTGTAGTTGAACCGTTCGAGACTGTGGTGATTCGAGATCATCACCGGCTTGAGACTGGCGAAAAAACTGAAGATCCTTTTCAGTATCTGCAGCAGATTCTTAATCGCTATCAACTTGTTCATCATCCAGAGTTATCCCTATTTCAGGGAGGAGCGGTGGGTTATTTTTCTTATGACCTGTGTCATTATTACGAAGATATTCCCAAGCCATCAATAGCTGAGCCCCATGCCTATGCCGATTTGGCTGTGGGTTTTTACCATACGATCATCGCATTTGACCATGTTCGCGAAAAAGCCTGGGTGATTGCAACTGGATTTCCTGAGACAGAGCAATCGAGACAAGTCTTAAAAGCGGAAGCGGACAGGGAGCACTGGCTGCAACGCCTAGGGCCACGCAAACTGGGGGGGCGTCATGCTCGATCAGGGTCAGGTGCGATTAAGTTAACGCGTGATTTAGTCAGTCCATTTGATTATAAATCATACCAGGATATGGTTAAAAGAGCACAGCAATATATTTTAGAAGGGGATATTTTTGAGGTGAATCTTTCGCATCGATTTGAGGGGGGGGTCGATTTTGCGAGGATGGACAGGTATGATCTATATCTGCGCATGAGATCGGCGAATCCATCCCCCTTTTCTGCTTATTTAAACTTTGACAATTTTCAGATTTTATCAACATCACCCGAACGATTTTTATCATTGAAAAATGGCATGGTATCAACGCGCCCAATTAAGGGGACGGCACCACGAAGCGCTTTGTTGGAAGAAGATGAAGCCCTGGCCCATGCTTTATTGGTAAGCGAGAAAGATCGCGCTGAGAATGTGATGATTGTCGATTTATTGCGGAATGATTTATCGAAAGTTTGCATGGCTCATGGTGTACATGTCAAAAAATTATGCGGTCTAGAAACATACCCAACGGTTCACCATTTGGTTTCGGTTATTGAAGGACAATTGCGGTTTGATATGAAGGCCTGTGATCTCTTATGCGCTTGTTTTCCCGGGGGCTCTATTACCGGCGTGCCAAAGGTGAGGGCGATGCAAATTATCTATGAGCTGGAACCTACTGCACGCGGGCCTTATTGTGGTAGTGTGGGATTTATCGGTTATAATGGGGCAATGGATACCTCCATATTAATCAGAACCTTGCTGTGTGAGGGCAAAAAAGTTTCTTATCAAGTCGGTGGTGCAGTCTTGTTAAATTCATCTCCAGAACAGGAGTATGAGGAAACATGGACTAAAAGCTTGTCTATTCGGCGAGTTTTAAATGGCAACAAGTAGGCCTTGACTGCCGTTCCGACCAAACTCTTTTTGGGCCAAGATCCAACCTACTCAGAGCATGTAGCCAGGGTCTTGGCCTGGCATTTTTGGACGGAACGGTGGTCAAAGCCAACAAGTAGCGCTGATCGGTGAATAATCTGATGATTTTACTGCTCGATAATTATGATTCGTTTGTCTATAACTTGGGTAGATATTTCCAAGAATTGGGCTGTCATATCGAGATTGCTCGCTCGGATAGCATTTCGGTCGGTGACATTCGAATGCTCGCTCCCAGGGCTATTGTTATTTCACCCGGTCCTTGTACTCCCAATGAAGCGGGTATTTCACTTGAAGTTGTTCAGCGATTGGGATCTATTATTCCGATCCTCGGTATTTGTTTGGGACATCAAACGATTGGGCAAGCATTTGGCGGAGTGATCACCAAGGCGATGTTACCAGTGCATGGTCAGGCCAAACCTATTCAGCATGATGGGACTGGTATCTTTCATGATGTGCCCGCGCCACTGATGGTGGGGCGTTATCATTCTTTGGTTGTTGCTAAAAAAGACTTTCCCGCAGAGCTCATTCCCACCAGCTATTCAGATGAAGGTGAGATCATGTCCTTACAGCATCGATCATACAAAATAGTTGGATTACAGTTTCATCCTGAATCAATTTTAACCGACAGAGGGTATCAGTTACTAGAAAATTTTTTGAAAATGATTGCCTAGGCCATATGGTAGGATGCAACTTTTATGCAGGAAGATGATCAACCTACCTATGTTTTATCGTATCTCCCCAGCACGTCATGTATGGACCCCGCCCTGGTTGTCAAGGATTGTATTAACATTTAAACAAAATAAAGGTTGAGATGCAGTCATGTATTCGGCCTCTGGTTAAGTGAAATACGTTCACTCGGGCCCTGATAGTA
>DAIDKT010000030.1 GCA_027449905.1 Legionellales bacterium | reverse complement strand
CGTTCATTGTAATCATAGTCCTTACAGTTTGGACGACATTGACTGTTTTAGCCCTTTTACCCCTTTTTTACGTCTTTTTCAGGCTCATTTCCATTGGAAACAGATTCTTATTTGAGGCTCATCTTGTGTTGGAAGAGACTTCATCTTGAAATAATCATCATTTAAGTGCATAATATACCTACTGGAGGGGTATTATGCACTTAAATGATGATCGTCTTTTAAAAACGTTAGGTCCTTTAGCTGCTCGTTTGGTTGCAACTCTTTACAGCCATAACCGACCCATTTTTCATTCGGCAGAGGTCGCAAAAATATTAAATGGACAGGCAGCGGCATCTAAAGTGCTTGCTCAGCTGATTAGGCATGGAATAGTCGTGCGATTAAAACCGGGGTGTTTTCGTTTAGTGCCTTTTGAATTAGGTTTTGAGCGAGAGTATTTGGGCAACCCTTATATTGTCGCACGTGAATTAGTGCTGAGAGGAAATCAGAATGATAACCCAACTTATTATTTATCGCATGGCTCTGCCTTTGATCTGCATCAAATGGTCACACAACCTCAGTTAGTGGTTTATGTCAGTACACCTAAAATGATACGCCCTCGAATAATTCAAGGTACTGAGTTTTGCTTCGTTCGTTGTAAACCTACACATCTTTTTGGGCTTATTGATATGTGGGTAGATAAAAATGAAAAAATTTGTGTGAGTGATCTAGAGCGAACATTATTAGATGGTCTAAAACAACCAGCGTACTGTGGTGGATTTTCCGAAGTTGCCAAGGGATTTTCCATAAAGCACAAAGCCATTAATCCACAAAAACTTATCGATTATGCAATTCAACTTGACATTGGCGTTGTCATTCGAAGGCTTGGGTACCTCATGGAACTTTACCAAATTGGACAACCAGCTCAATGGGCCATTCTACAAAAAAAATTAACAGCCACTTATCTTCTCCTTGATCCAGACCTTCCCGATGAAGGACGACATATAGTAAAGTGGCGGCTAAAATTAAACATTCCGCAAGAGGAACTTCTTGCGATTCGAGGAACATAAGACATGATCCCACAAAGTCACATTTCGAAACTTTCCAATCGACTACTAAAAGAGCAAGGCGGTAGACGAATTCCAGACAGTGTACTTGAACGAGATTATTGCATTGCTTGGTTTTTAGTGGGCCTATCTCGCGTACCACTACGAAATAAAATAACATTTAAAGGTGGTACTGCTCTGCGACGATGTCATTTTCCAGACTATCGCTTTTCGGAAGATCTTGATTTTACCCTCTTAACCCCACTTTCTTTCCAAGCACTTCAGCAGGAACTTGAGGCGGTCTATGAAGTCGTTAAGCAATCCTCAAACATCAGCTTTCGCTTTTCACGTCCTGATTCAACAACTCATCAAAATTGTCATACCTTTTATCTTGCTTATGAAGGACCGCTGCCTACTAATGCAACACCGAAAGAAATTAAGGTGGATGTCACCATCAAAGAGCACGTTTTTTATGCGCCAGCAGAGCTTGCGATTCTTAAAAGCCATGAAGAATTTACAGACATTCCCTGCGATGAAACAATTTTGGTCTATTCTCTTCCAGAAATCGCCAGTGAAAAAACAGTAGCGCTTCTTGACCGTGCAAGAACAGAGCCACGAGATCTTTATGATCTCTGGTATTTAACTGAATATGAAGCCGCTGTTGAGCTCGATCATTGTATTGACGCAATTAATGCCAAGCTCATACATCGTGGTAAAACGCTCGATGATGTTCGTCATGAGTTTGCTAAAAAAGAAGCTCGTCTCAAAATAACTTGGGAAAAACGGTTATCGGCACAAATGGCACAATTACCTGAATTTGATGATGTTTATCGCGCCGTCAAAAGAGTGTTTCGACAAGCTAGAATCACTGATGTATAGTTGCACAAAAAACGCTCGCGTGAGATTTGCGTATTTGGGTACGACACGGTTAGACATCGTACGCCATTTGTAAGGTTTTCCCGCGGCAAAAATTGTTATATAATCAAGTGGTTAAAAGTTGGGTTGCGGACTCATAATCCGTTGGTCCTAGGTTCAAGTCCTAGTGGGCCCACCAATTCATAATTTTCACTTGAAACATGCTGTAACAGCTTGAATGGTAACGATAAATTACCGGTTCCAATAGAAAAATAGGGGTGAATCACGTCACACAAGGAGGTGCCATCGTGATGCCCATATATTTTACAGTTTTGAAGCAATGCCGCATTCTTCATGGTTCATCCCGCATACATCAGAAATGATGCGGGATATTGTCCTTTACTGCCGAATTAGACGTAGATTACTTGTAAAGGCAGTTTGTTCTGTGGAACGATAGGGATTAATATCCAACCCACCCCGCCTGGTATATCGACCATAAACAGTTAATGACGTTGGTTCGCATTTACTCATGATATCCACAAAAATGCGCTCAATGCATTGCTCGTGAAATTCGTTGTGATTACGAAATGATACGAGATATTTTAATAAGCCCTCATGATTTATTTTTTTGCCAGTATAGGTAATTTGTACACTACCCCAATCAGGCTGATTTGTAACCAAGCAATTCGATTTGAGTAAATTAGAGTATAATGTTTCGGTGATTTCTTCATTCTCAACTACTAGAAAAGCGGGCTCAACCAAATACACAGAGCATTCAACATCAAGCGCGTCAATCGATTCACCCATGAGTGCTTGGATGTTAAATGCTTCAGCTTTATCCAGAGTCACGATTCGAACCACCACATCAGCCTCAATACGCTTTTCCAAATCGCCTTTAACCATGGATTCCAACGCAGCTATACCGCTTATTTTTGTGTTGTTAAATGAATTAAAATAAAGTTTTAATGACTTTGATTCTATCAATTTTGGGGAACGACAATCGTAAATAATTTCTGCGATTCCAACCATTGGTTTCCCTTTGTCGTTAAGCCATGAGACTTCATAATGATTCCAGCAATCAACACCATAAAAAGGGAGCTTGTCAGGATTAATACCAATTTCTTCGCGCTTTGCAGCACGGGGAATAGCATATAGCCGATTAGGATTATAAGCGGTTTCATAATCTGATTTTTTACCCAACTCTGATTCATTTGATATCGATTGATATTGATCTAATATGTGATTATTCATCGAGTTTATCTCCAGTATTTCAATTATTTTTGCACTACTTTTCCAATTAATGGGCTCCTTCATTTCCATTTGACTGGCGATGTAAGTCAACAAAGAAGCTGCTTCATTCATTTTGCTCGCTTTTTTTCCCAACTCTTTGGCTTGAATAACAAGTGATGTCATGACATCAAAATGGGGGTTTTCAATAATCTTTTTGATTGACGATAACGGAAAGCCTAAAAATTTCAGTGTCGTGATTTGTTGTAAACGTAATAAATCATCATCTGAATATAAACGATAACCCGCTGCCGAACGCTTGGCTGGTTTTAGCAAATGAATATCATCATAATATTGCAATGCACGAACACTGAGCGATGTCATTTGACTCACTTCTTTAATTTGATATTGACTCATATTCAATCCCCTAACCGCCATTTTATGGTATCACGTAACGTGATGGTCAAGCTAAATTTGATCGATATTTGGGGTCTGTGAACAATTCAGATTTCGACGTCGAGGGCGTTGGGGTTGAGGAGATGGATTGTCAACAGACCCTATTCTTGAAACAGCGGTTCATTCAAAAGAGTAGCCAACTGCGACTTCCAATTTTTAAGAATATCCGCGCAGTTTGCTACCGGAAATTGCTCGAGTTTAGGATGAAGGTTATCTTGTATTGCACTTTCTTTAATAATTTGATGGCAACGTGCTTGAAAGGCAAGAATAGCGGATCGATGTTGTTCATAATAGCCATTTGGTACAGAGTTTTCTTTAATCACGTCGGCAACAACCGCACTCATCGGCGGTGAGCTTAGGCCTAAAATGAGGTCGATATCCAAAAGCGATACCATCGCACATTTACAACGATATGCTTTTAAAGTTAGCGGTAAGCTAGCATCGCCGAGGAGCGTGTGATGATCGATAGCATACAGTTGACAAAGATCTTGTAGTTTTTGTTGATAGGAAATAACCAGCTCTTCTGCCTTACGGTGGGGCGGATTGTCGGAAGAAAGAATGGCCGCTTGAACCCGAAATGCCTCTTGATCTACATAAAACATCATGATTTTCAAAGCTTCCCGGACTTGATCCTGGGAGTCGATATCATTTGAGTCACTAGCTTCCAGCGTCATGGCTAAATGAATCAGTGCATCTACTTCCTCTTTGACCAAAAAAGCACTACTCAGTGAATTGGGTCCTACACCCAAATTTACGATGCGAAAACATTTTTGTATTTGATGGTCTATTAAATCCAATAAAAAATCACATAATTTCAACATGATGTTCATCCTTATATACAAAATAGACCCGTTCTAAAGCTCGCGCGCAACATCATGTTCAACGCGACCCTGCACTTGTTATTATAAACAATTATTGCTAAGTTTAAATAGGATAAAAAAACAAGGGGAACACGAGGTGAATAAAATAAAACTTTCAATTGGTTTATGGATTTTGGGTTTATTGGGTAGTGTAAATGTGGCCTTTGCTTTCAATAGCCCGATACCAGCTAACACATCACATTTTAAAATCGAACAGACCACTTATTTTGATGCCGTTAATAAAGAAGTAAGCCCAGGTTTAAACTCCACTTTTGATGTCACGGTAATCAAAGATAACAAATGGTCGTTTAAATGGTTCGCACCGATTCAAAAAAATACGCCGCATGAAATGTCAGCCGAAGGAGAGTGGATTGTGACGCCATTAAAAAATGGTGCGTTTGAATTAAATGGCTTCGTCGAGAAAACAACTGAAAAGCTTAATGGAAAAGAGTCTAAAGAATACACTCGTTATAAAAAAACGTTTTATCCTATAAAAAATAAAAGCGGTGAATATAACTTCACTGGTGTTTTATCTAATGACGAAACTGAAAAGGTCTTTTCCGGGTACGCTCATTTTGTATTTAAATAGCAAGCAGTTAAAAACAATTAGATCCAATTATATGAGTTATGAAGGAATTGCTGAGCATTTGGCTGAAATGTATGGCCTAGAAGTATCCTCAGCTAAAATTAGCCTGATTACTGATAAACTATTACCTCTAATTACCGAATGGCGTAATCGCCCACTGGAATCGGTTTATCCTATAGTATTTTTAGATGCGATGCATTTTAAAGTCAGGGTCGACGGCAAAGTTACAACGAAGGCTTTTTATTCTGTTTTGGCAGTTAATACAGAAGGAAAGAAAGATATTCTAGGGCTATACTTGTCTGAAAATGAAGGGGCTCGATTTTGGCTTGGTGTTCTCAATGACCTACGTGCTCGTGGCGTTGACGACATTTTGATTGCCAGTATTGACGGCCTAAAAGGTTTCCCTGAAGCCATTGCCGATGTGTTCCCAAAAACAGAAATTCAGCTGTGTATCGTGCATCAAATTCGCAATTCTTTGAAGTATGTTGTAAGCAAGGACCAGAAGCCCTTTATGGCTGATTTAAAGCTCGTTTATCGGGCCTCCAGTAAAGACTTTGCAGTACATCATTTGTTAGAGCTTGAAGAAAAATGGGGCAAAAAATATCCGGCAGTAATGAGGTCCTGGAACAATAATTGGGAGAACCTTTCTCAATACTTCAAGTACCCTGAGGAGCTTCGGCGCATCATTTATACCACTAATATCGTCGAAGGCTTTCATCGACAAATTCGTAAGTACACTAAAAATAAAGGTGCTTTTACCAGTGAAAATGCCTTATTAAAGCTGATTTATTGCGCATGCCAAAAAGTACTGGAAAAATGGAATCAACCCATGCACAATTGGGCACTGATCATCTCACAGCTCCAAATATATTTCGATGGACGACTTAATTTGGGTTTGAAATGACTAGCGAGGTGACACAGTTTGATGAACACTCTCTTCTGAAAAACCGATCACTGTCAGATCAAGTTTGAGCCACTACAAGTAATTTTATTTGTGGTTAGAATTAACAACAGTATTATCGTTATTTATTACGGGATCTTGTTGTGAACGTGCCTTAGGGCTTTATAGCGCTGAACGTATGTCTCGGTTCCAAGTGTCTGCGATATTGCTTTTAGACTATCGGGGCGATGGCGTTTTAAATCTAATATTTGCTTCTTGAGAGATTCATTTTCAACTTGGACCTTTGTCAATTTTGCATCCAGGTGCTGTTTCGCTTGTTCGCTATTTTCCAATCTTGCCTGCAGAACCTGCTTCTCAGCATGCAAATTTCCCTTCAGCCCATCCCGCTCATTTATGGCGCTTTGCTTCACTTCTTCCAGTTTCTGTTGATGCGCTTCTTCGACTTCCTTCAGTGCCAGCTGGTGCCGCGCGTTTTGGGCAGTTAGATGTGCTTCCTTCATGCTCATTTCGGCGCTATGTAGTTCTGTTGCAACAGATTGTCGTTGAGAGGACAGTTCTATGTGTTTACGTTGGGTTTCATGTAAGTTGTTTTTTTTGTCTATCAGTATGCCTTGTTTGGCTATCAAATCGTCTTTTTTGCCTGACAACTCATTTTTTTTCTCTAACAGATGGTTTTTCAGCTGAACAAGCGTTTGATCATATTGAGACAATTTTGGTTTCAAACCCAAAAAAACTCTGAAAAAATTACCTACATTGTTGCCCACTTTCTTAAGCAAGCCGGGTGGGGTTTTTTCATGAGTTAAAAGCTCGTTTTGAGCATCCAAAACTGCTTGATTTAAAACAGTTACCTCTTCTTGAGTTCCATCAATTTCTTTCTCAAATTTTTGTATCTCTTTTTTGATTTCATCTATAGAAGCTTCACTTGAAGATATGTCATTTTCTAAGCGCGTAACTTTTTCTTGTAGCCTTAAAACTAAGTTCTCCGCTTCTTTCTCATTTTTATCCTCAGTCGATACTTCACTGGCTGTGAGACTATTGTTGTTTTGTACAATCAAGGGAGTTTCCCCTGTGTGCATTTGCTTGGCCGCGTCCTCTGGATAAACACTTTCGGTGATTTGACTAACATCATCATCAGCAGTATGCGACTCTTCCTGTTGATTTTCAATATTGACTGTTGATTCATCTCCTTTCGTGTTTATGCCTGATGCTATATTTAGCTCACCATCTTTTAGGCGTTGCAATTGTGTTGTGTCATCATCTGGGCTGTTATTTTCAACTTCATTAACGACCTCTTTTTCGCTTTTGCCAAACTTATTAGTCATCGCCCCCTGGGTTGAGGCAGAATGAGCTATTCCTTCGCTTAATGTCCCCCTTAATTCAGCCAAACTCCCCAGAAGATTGCTCATTTTTTCGACAGTTTTATCGACATCGATGATTAAACTCCCGACTTTCTTTTTTGCATCAGCATCAAGTCTGCTCAAAGACTCTTCTAGCGTCCCTAATAGACTCTCAAGGGAAAGGCAACATGCAAGGTTTTTATCTGAGGGAGTGTGTGCATATTTTACCCACTCATCCACCAACGAGATCAAAATGCCAAGCTTTCCTACTAGACCTAATTGTATACACTTTGCAAATTCCATTGCCAGTTTAACTGGCTTTTTGGAATTAAACTCCATTCCTGATATGACTGTAACATCCTTTTTTAATTGAGCGAATAAATCATGAAATAATTTATTTGTATTGTCATCCTGGCTGAAACTACTCATTGCAAAATCAAGAGCAGCTCCAAGTATCATAAGTCTATTGTTTCGCGTACCTAATGTTTGATCGTTCGAATTTTGACCCACAGTCCCACCCCCGGCGCTAGATCGCTCTATTTACAGTACGTCATTAAGATTAAATAAAACCCTTTCATTAACATTATAGCTCATTTTGTATTTTTTTCTCTTTTGGTTTGACAAATTGCGCGGCCGTTTTATTCAATGTACCCTGACCTAAAAAATGGTATCTACTCACCAAGTATTGACCTCCCGGATGCAATCGAAAAATTTGCAACCGTCTTTCCAACAGGATAAAATGATATACACGGTTAACGATGCGACCTAGCAATAACCTCAGCGGCTTAAGAATGAATAGCAGCCATGTCAGTAGCTTTGTAATTAAAATACTCTGTATATTTCATATATTTCTATTAACCATTAGCAACATCCTGGTTCAATATCCTTTTGAACTATTCGGTTTTCATACAACTTGGAGTGCTTTCACCTACCCAGCTATTTTTATTTTAACGGATCTGACTGTGCGTTTATCCTCAGCAAGTTTGGCCCGCAAAATTATTTTTATGAGTATGTTTCCCGGATTATTGATTTCGTATGGGGTGGCAATTTATCTTGAGGTGGCCAATACCTTGTCTTGGCAACATATCTTTGTAATCAACTCGATGCCTTTGCGCATTGCACTGGGATGTTTTTTTGCTTATCTTATTGGGCAGCTCCTCGATATTTTTGTTTTTCAGCGTGTTCGCAAAAGCTCATCTTGGTGGTTGGCGCCCTTGCTCTCCTCAACCGCTGGCAACATGATTGATACGTTGGTGTTTTTTTTCGTTGCTTTTTATCACAGTAGCAATCTCTTTTTAAGCCAACACTGGATAGAAATTGCGATAGTTGATGTTTTCTTCAAAATTGCCATCAGTGTGATCGGCATCATTCCAATGTATGGTATCGTGCTCAACAAGGCTCGAATCACTTACTCAAAACAAACCATGCCCAGCTCATGATGTCATATTTAACCCAACTCATCTCCAATCTGGATATCTTATCCGGCAACTATATTCAACTCGAACCCATCTTACCAGCGCACCGCGAAGGCATGCGCATGGCTGCTGCACATGAGCAAATCTGGATATACATGCCAAACAAAGCAACAAAAAATGGCTTTGACCCCTGGTTTGACGGTTGCCTTCATGATCACGCATCAAGAAAACAAATTTGGTATGCGGTCCGTCGTAAAAATGACTCGGTTATTTTAGGCGCAACGGCATACTATGATATGCACTGGGATAATCAACGTCTTAGCCTGGGGTACAGTTGGTATACCCCTGAGGTATGGGGAACTATTGTGAACCCTGAAGCCAAGTTATTAATGTTCTCTCAAGCGTTTGAAACTTGGTTTATCAATCGAGTTGAAATGGGTACGGATTCTCGCAATACCCATTCATGGAACGCCATAAAAAAATTAGGCGCCACACAAGAAGGGATCTTGCGGCAGCATATGATCCTTCACGATAACGTGGTAACAGATACTGTCATTTTTAGTATGCTTGCCACAGAGTGGCCTTCCATAAAGTTACAATTAAAACAGCGCATAAACCAATGCCTCAGTACATGACAAAAAAATCCCGTCATGTAGGAGAACCAATGCTTATTGGCCACTTTTATAAAATTGAATAAAGTCGAGTTGGTAAGAGCTATCGTCAATTTTTGAATTGCACACCAGAATTTTGACTTAAATCATCGTTATTTTTATCTTTTTTATTTTCTTCTGGGCTATGTTGCTCTTTTAATTTAGCCATTCTGCTTTTATAGAGTTTCTCCACTCCCAAAATCTTCATGGCTCCTTTCACCAAACGGCCTCGATGAGATTTTTTATTATCAGGCGTCGTTGAGTGAGATTCTTTTTCCGTTTTATTAGAGAGCAATAAGCTTTGCGATTCTCTCTCCAGAGCCTCTTGAGCGATTTTCCGCTCAACCTCAAGGTTATTTCGGGCTTCACTTAGTTTTGTCTGGCAAGTTTCTAGGCTAGAAGACAGCGCTTCGTGGATCGCTTCGTTTTCTTTCAAGAGTTCTTGTTTATCTGATAGCTGGTCTTGTTGGTCTAAGAGCTTGCTTTTTTTCTGCTCCAGTATTGGAGATTCAGATAATTTTGTTGGTTGGCCAGTCAAGCTTCTTAAAAGATTCGGTACTTTGTTTGTAAATTGATTAGAAACTTGTTCATTTAATTGACTAAAATCGCCTTCGGCACGAGAAACCTCCTCGGTTAATCTAGATAAATCATTTAGGAGTGTTGATATGTTATCATTAATTGCAGCTAAGTCAGCGGCTATGGTAATAACTTCTTCCTCTAAAACTGAAACTAATCCCTGCGTTTCTTTCACTTTATCATTCGCTGTCTTTGATGAGATACTTAAGTGGCTATGTAGTGTGCTCGTGGTTTTTTGAGATTCTTGCTCATCTAGATCACTATTTGTTTTATCACTGTAGTCATCTTTCGCAGATGAACTTTGTTGCAAGTTATCATCTGCATGGCAGGTTTTATCTGAAACAGTAACACTTGAGGATTCGTTCTCATCCTTGTTGATAGAAACGGCGGTTCCTGTCGAAAAACCATCGCTGCTCCCGACGCTCTGGCGCTGTTGTTGTTCCTCGAGTTGACTCGCCAAAGAATCCAAATTTTCAACAAGTAAATTTATTTGTTGTTCAGTCTTTTTTATGTCAATCCCTGTTGTCGCAGAAATACCCCTGCGAAAGGCCCTGTCTGACAAACTACTATCTGTAGGCAATTCACCGACTACCTGCCTCAATAGAATACCCAGGGCAACGCAACATTTAATGTCACCTGAATTATGCGTGGATGTATTGCTTACCCATTTTTCTGCGCTACCTAACAAGTTTTCCAATTTTTCTTTAGCCTTCAATCCAGCCAATACCTTTAATTTATCGGTAATACTTTTGGCTTTTGATATATCGTCCAATGGAGTTACGATGCCTTGTAGTTGTTCTATCAACGCCGCTCTGTTGGCATCCGGCCCTGGCAATGAATTTAAATTCTCAATGGCATACTCAACCAAACCTCTGATAATTGTTTTGGTTTTATAGCCTTCCTCTGCTAAGCCGCTTAGGAATTGGGTTGGCGTCACCAATTCACGTGCAGGAAACCATGTTTCAAGATTATCCCTCACATCTTGCACATCTCGAGTCATAACTTAACCCCCGTTGCAGCATTGCCCTATCTACACCATTTTTAACCGATCTAATAAAAATCAACTGGTATAACTATAGCTCAATATTTTGTTTTAATGTAACTCCCAAGTTGTGTTTAAGTTTGATTTTAATTAAATCAAATTGATTCCAAGTTCTCCTGAACGCAGTGAAGGATATCCTGAATTTGGCTCAAACCAAGTACATTTGAGATCCTTCACTGCGTTCAGGATGACGTACCTCCGGAGTAACGTTTTAATTAGTAAGCTGTGGAAGTAAGGTTGGTCCTGATTTAACAAAATGGTATTTACTCACCAGTTACCGAACACCCAGGTTTTATCGAAAATTTGCAACTGCCTTTCCAAAAAGATAAAGTGTTAAACAAGGTGAAGAAGGGGTAATCGTACACTGAACTTTCTGATATGGGTTTGGCTGAGGTCTTGTCATGGTCTGGGTTCTTCAGGAACAAATGCATCCGTGCTTAATAACAAAGCATGATTCCCTAAACAATCAGTAAGGATACTATTTTGGACATATTAACTTTAGAAAAAGCAAATGCAATTATTGAAGCAGCATTTATTGAAAGTAAAAAGCTATCGCTGCGACCCATGTCGATAACCATCCTTGATTGTGGCGGTCATCTGATTGCTTTTCAACGACAAGATGGTGCGGGTATATTACGCTTTGATATCGCATTTGCAAAAGCATATGGGGCATTGGGCATGGGAATCGGCTCACGGGGTTTGGCATTGAGGGCAAGCCAAATCCCTCATTTCATGGATGGTGCAATCAATGCATCACACGGGCGACTTATTCCGGCCCCAGGCGGGATCCTTATCCTTGATACGCATGATAGGATCATGGGTGCCGCTGGTTTAAGTGGTGACACATCAGATCATGACGAACAAGTGGGGCTGGCTGGTATCAAAGCCGTTGGTTTAAAATCAAAAGTTGATTAACAAATATTGACCATGACTAGGTTATAAACATACAAACTGATAAATTAATATAACAACCCTAATTTACCATCAAATCCAAGCAAAACCAGTATTTTTTTTGAGCGGTTACTTGCTGTATAGCAACACCTCGCGCATCATGAGTTGGTCTGGCACCTCTAACCTGCGTGAGCGAACACAGATATACAGACTCTAGACTTTGGAAGCGACAAACAAATGGGATATTTCATCTAAATAAACTTGAACTGTTCCTTGATTGGCTTTTAAAACAGCTGTTGCACTTGCAATCTGCTCGGCTCGATGGATCGGGTGCTGATGCATATGAATGACACGTTGAATCAAGTCGTCTGCGTTCTGTGCCCATTGCAGCGCCTTTGCGGCTTTTAACTCAGTACAAATCGTTTTCGAATTTTGCATAAAAGGTCCGCAAAAAGCAGGGATACCCATCACAATCGGCTCCAAAACATTGTGCCCACCAATCGGCACCAAACTACCGCCAACAAAGGCATAGTCGCTGAGTTGAAAAAAACCCAATAATTCACCCATCGAATCCAAAACAACCACCTCAGTATCTTCTGTGATGCTTTTTGGTTGACTCCGTAAAGCGGCTTTAAAGCCTAATCGTTGAGTTGATGTGAAAACAGTCTGAAAACGCTCTGAACGACGCGGCGCTATCAGCAAGATCAAACCCGGTATGGCTTGTCTCAGTTCGCTTAAACGGCTTAATAATTGGCTTTCTTCATCATCATGGGTGCTGGCAGCGATAAAAACAGGTCGTGCTATCCCCCAAGCTTCTTTAAAAGAATGAAATTTATCACTGCTCAATTGGGGATAAGGCATATCAAATTTCATGTTTCCCAAAACACGAACAATGTCGATGGGGGCCCCCAAAGCGAGATAACGTTCCGCATCCAAAGCGCTTTGAGCCCCAATAAACGTAAATAAACCCAAGAATGGCTTGAATAACTTGGCCGTTTTTTGATAATGCGTAAAGGCCTTATCAGATATCCGTGCATTCACCAATGCCAGTTCTAAATTGGCTAATTTGGCATGATAAATTAAATTAGGCCACAATTCTGTTTCAAAGATAATGCCGACACGTGCACCAATTCGTTTAAAAAATCGCCGCAGACACCAAGGTAAATCATAAGGTACATATTGGTGCAAAACGCGAGAACCAAACTTAGTTGTCACTTGTTGTGAACCAGATGGGGTCATGGTTGTAATTAAGATACGATGGTGCGAAGCTAATAAAGCCTCAACCAACGGTGTTGCAGCAACCACCTCTCCCAGAGAAACAGTATGCACCCAAATATCGACTTGATTTGGTAAATTTTCACCCAAGGAAAAACGTTCTGCTATTCGTTGCCGATAAGCAGGAAAACGTCGACCTTTCCAATATAATCGAATTAAAATGAACGGGACAAACAAATAAAGAAAAAAAGAATATATACGTCTCATAAAGTTACTCGTTTTTCCGACCATCATGTCAGGGCTGTTCAGATCTCATGAAAATGGCTAAAGTCGAAATATGGATGACTCAACAGAACTGACCCCAGGTAATTCTTTAAGTCCTAGGATTATACACAGATTTTAGATTATAATCTCGGCTATATCTTTCTTTTTTATAGCAGCGTGCGAATGAACTTCCGTCACTACTTCGTCAGGCGTACCTGGTGGGGAAAATTAATTGGCGCTTTTTTTGGCTTCATGATTTTGGGGCCTCTTGGTGCATTATTTGGCCTACTAGTTGGCAATTTTTTTGACCGAGGACTGGTCGAACATTTCTCTAATCCTTTTTGGTTTTATCATAGTGAGCAACAAACCCAAGCAAAAAAAGCCTTTTTTGAATCTATGTTTCTTATTATTGGGCATTTAGCCAAAATTGATGGGCGAGTAACAGAGGAATCTATTACTTTTGTTAAAGAGTTGATGGACAAGATGAACTTAAATTCAAATCAAAAAGCTACAGCGCAAAAACTATTCAACACGGGTAAAGAGAAAAGTTTTAACTTGTATACTGCCTTAACTAATTTGCATCAAGCAATTGGGAAAAAACCGAACTTAATTAGACTCTTTATTGAAACCCAATACCAGTTTATCCGTCAAACCGGACTTAGCGACAAAAAACTTGATGCGATGAATAAATTATTGGTATGCATGCGACTGGCTCCACTGCATCGACAACAACATTTCGCAGAAGAGTTTTCATGGTATGCCAATGCGCAAAAGGCCTATCGTGAACAGCAATCCACCTACGAACGTCAACAATCGTCGTCATCATATCAACATTATCGTCCACAAGCCCAATATACTTCGATTTATGATGCATATGCCGTTTTAGGAATAAAATCCACCGCCAGTCAACTTGAAGTTAAAAAAGCATATCGACGCCTCATTAGCCAAAATCATCCTGATAAATTAATAGCAAAGAAATTGCCAGAAAGCGCCATCAAAGCAGCCAATGAAAAAACACAACAAATCCGCAAAGCCTATGAACAAATCTGTGCAAACAAAGGATGGTGATGAACTTGAATTTCAACAAACTGGGTTCGAACAAAATACAACTTTGCCCTAAATCAGGCGCACCAGCAGACACTATTCAAAATGAATATCTACAGATTCAAGTAAGTGCCCTATTTGTTGGGCCATAATTTTGTGCGCTGATTCTGTCGGATGTACTTGATCGAAAAACAAATAACCCGCACACACAGGTCGGCCTTTTTCCCGAGATTGAATGGTAGCGACCATCTTCAAAACCGATGATGTGGATGGGTCTTCCACTTTCGCTTGCAAGCAGGTATCCGTTATATTTACAAATCCAAAAGCTGCTGGATTGTCTAAAATAACTTGAACCAACGCATTTGCATCGAAAGACAACCATTGTACTGTTGAATAATCGTCCTTTAACTGCTGCAGGTTGTTTTGTAAAGCAAGATTATGCATACGGGTACAATAGGATAGTGGTTGTGCCAGATCAAAATCCCGAGCGGCTGGTGATTTGCTTAAATCCGGTAGATTAATCACTAAAATGTGTTTGGCCCCTCTATCAACTAAACGCTTTAAATCAGCTTTAATCCCCGCATTTACTGCTTGCACGGTATCATTTTGATTATCGAGATCCAGGGTATACAAATAATTATTTACACCAATCCACACAATAAATAGTGTCGATGCATCAGCCTGATTTTGGTGGGCTAATAAATAACTATCTATTTCTCGATTTAAAGAGAATAGACTGTCATCATCCTCGTCATTCTCAACTCCTGCCCCACCAAATGCATAATCGAGCAAATGCGCCCTCCAATCAGTCCCATAATAAGCTTGGGTGAGATGCTCCACCCAGATTGGGCCATTGGAAAATCGCCCTTGATAATAGGGTGGTGAAGGTGGAAATTTTTGTTTCATGTATTGATACAAATTGCCATTATCAGACAAGCTATCTCCAAAAACCACAATTTTATTTAATTGAGTGGCATGAGATATTGTGGATAAACATAGTAGAACAACAAAAACACAATACTTCATCATGGGAATAAATCTCTTCATAGTACAATCTATGTTACTGCCCAACTACGCCAACCTGAACGGAGTGAAGGATCTCAAGTTGGCTATATTTTTGCCTATTTAAGAGATCCTTCACTGTATGCAGGATGACGTACCTGGGGAGTTACCAATCTATTTACGATCCAGCGACCGATGTTAAGTTTAATTGTCGACCACAAACCCAGGCTTTGTTTAAAGCATGTAATCTATCTTTCGCGATATTTTTGGGTAAACAAACAGTAGAGTGATCTTCATGTATTTTGAGTGCCGTGATATAACGACTGTGCAAACCTGACTCATTAGCAATGGCGCCAACAATATTACCTGGCTTAACCCCATGAATGCGTCCGACATCCAAACGATATAATGCTGATTGATAGTCAGTTGCAACTGCATTTCTACCATCGCGGCGATTTTCTCTGGGTGAAAACTTATCCTGATCGCCACGTCCTCCTGGTGCCCGTCCACTTCTCGGGTTGGCACGCTCTCCTTTAGCACGGGCGTCTTTCACTGCTCGCTCTGCTTTCATCGGCGGTAATGACGACTCCCAAGGTCTATCTTGATTCGACATCAACGCGATGACTGCTGCTATAGAAACAGCCGATGCATCTGGGTGCTGGTCGATATAGGTCTCTATCATGCGTTGATAGGCAGGCAATTGTTCGTGATTCAGCCTCTCCGTGATTTTGTTCATAAATCGCTGTTCTCTGGCTTGTTGAATCATCGACTCATTTGGAATAATCATTTTTTCGATCCGCTGTCGGGTATGACGCTCAATCATACTCAACATCCGCGATTCTCTGGGCGAAACAAATAAAATCGTCACGCCACTGCGACCTGCACGCCCAGTTCGACCAATTCGGTGGACATATGTTTCACAATCATGGGCCATATCATAATTCACAACATGGGTAACCCTATCAACATCTAAACCACGGGCAGCGACATCAGTTGCAACCAAAATATCAATCGCTCCTTGTTTAAATTGAGAAATAATACGCTCTCTTAATGACTGGGTGATATCGCCATGAATTGCCATCGCACGATGACCCTGTTGGATCAATGACTCAGCCACTTCTTCTGTGCTACTTTTAGTTCTGACAAAAACGATCACACCTTGGTGATCCTCAACCGCAAGAACACGGAGCAAAGCATCTGTTTTTTGCATTTGTGAGGCAAACAAAAAGCGTTGCTCGATCGTTTTAACGGTTGCAGTTTCCATGCGAATTTCAATAGCAACCGGATCTTTTAAATATTGGGTCGCAATTTGTCGAATTCGATGAGGCATGGTAGCTGAAAATAAGGCTATATGGCGTTTGGTGGGTAGCTTTTCTAGAACCGTTTCAACATCCTCAATGAAACCCATACGCAGCATTTCATCCGCTTCATCGAGCACAAATGTCTGTAAATTATTTAACAACAAAGTACCACGTTCAATATGGTCCAAAATTCGGCCAGGGGTTCCAACGACAATTTGTGCACCCTCTCGCAGTTTTTTTAATTGCGGCCGATAATCTTGCCCACCGCACAACACGGTGACACGAATATTTTTTTGATGAGCAGCCAATGACTCAAAATGCTCACCAACCTGAATTGCCAACTCGCGGGTTGGTGCTAAAACCAATGCCTGAGGACCTGTCAATTCGTTGCTCAAGTTGTGAAGAATAGGTAGGGCAAATGCAGCCGTTTTACCGGTGCCGGTCTGCGCGAGTGCTATCAAGTCTCGTTGTTGCATCATCCACGGAATGGTTTGTTGCTGAATTGGAGACGGAACCTCAAATTTTAAATCACCAATGGCTTTTAACAAAGGTGCTGACAAATTGAGGGTTGAAAAAGAGATTTGTTGGTCTGACATAATAATCCTGATAAATACATGCAAAAAATGGCCATAATAGTATCAGAATTTTAATTGAAATGCACGCGTTTTATTTTATCTAACAGATAAGATGTGCATCATGGCCCCTGAACTTGGATGAGTTCACGTAGTCCATCTTCTAACAAATACTTGGTTTGCAATTGAAGATCGCGTATTGCTTTGCCGGGATTGCCTAAGGAAAATTGTATATCACCGACCCGTTCATCTAGATATTGTATGGGTAATTGATACGCCATTAATTTGCTTAATATTTTTGCTAGATGATTAATGGAGACCGCATGTCCCGTGCATATATTGTACACTCCATAATATAAACCGGTTTTTTCTATATGAGCCATGCTCCGAATTAGAAAATCAACAGCATCACGAACATAAACAAAATCTCTAATTTGATGACCATTACCAAAGATAGGAAGCGGTTCATTCGCTCTGGCTCTGCGAATAAATATGGGGATCACCGCAGCTGAATCACTGTCATCTCGTTGTCTAGGCCCATAAATATTAAATAGCCTAAGGCCTATACTCGAGATCCCATACAAATGATACCCAACAAGGGCATGGTACTCACATGCTAATTTATCAGCACCATACGGTGAATGAGGATTTACTTGGCCAGCTTCAGTGCGAGGATGTGCACCAGCGTTGCCATATACCGCAGAAGAAGAACAGTAGACCACTGGAATCGGCGATTTTTTGGCCGCATCAAATAAACCAATTGTTCCTGTCAGGTTAACTTGATGGGTACCAATCCAATTTTTGGTTGACTCACCGACAGATGCAATCGCTGCTAGATGATAACAACCATCGACTGATTCTATCAATGCTTGCAACAAGGGTTGATCACGAATATCGCCCTCTATTAACTCAACATCGGCGGGAATTTGATCTCGGTTTCCAGTTGATAAATTATCCAATACTATGATTTTGTGACCCATCTTAACAAGCGACTCAACTAGATGGGAGCCAATAAAACCGCATCCCCCGGTAACCAAATACACTTTTGAGTCCATAGATTTTCCATTCTTTTATCTAAACCTTACACACCCATAACCACATTAGCAAGGTAATAATAGGCAACGTCCCTATTTTTCGAGTGGTCAAAAACCAAATTTAAAACCATGTGCTAACCTTTAATTAAGGCTGTTGTCACAGGGATGCACAACGATGAAAACGAGAAATGACTATTTAGTTAAAAATCGAAGTTATCAGGAAATTCGGACTGGCGGTGCGATAGGAAATCTCAATGAAGGCATTGAAATCATGCTGCATGGAATCCCAACCAGGCTGATTGCTTGGCCAGGTAATGGCTATCAAACAGAAAGCATTCACGTCCTAACTATTAAACCTGGTATAACAACAGATGAGTATAACTACCCCATTTCTGAGGAAGCACTGTTGTGTGTTCAAGGTCAGGGAGAAGTCTTCTTAAAAAATCGTTGGATTGAGTTGAGTCCAGGTGACATCGCCTATTATCCAGAGAACATCCCTCATCGCATTCAAAACCATGCAGATAACAAAGAAGACCTGATTTTGGTGAGTGCAATAACCCCTCCTTTGGTTAGTTTATATGAGCCCTCCGGTTTTTATATATCTAGGGCGTGTCCTCAATTAATGGCTTTAAATTGAGGACACGCCCTAAACTCGGAAAAATTGATTTTGATGCCGCTGAACAAGCTAAACAGAAAATCACACCAGGACAGATTAAAACAGAAAACTTCCTCCGTTATAATGACACTTATCCCGAAATTCGAGCATGGAATCTGACAGCTCAAGATATTCGAAAAAATGGGGCTTTATTTAATGTGTTTCGTGGCGCCGAATTTAACGCAAATGGGAGTCCGATGCGATTTATTTTATGGCCAGGACACGGTTCGAGACTTTGTGGTTATCATTTAACCCGATGCGCACCGGGCGATATATTCGCGGCCCACACCCATCCTATTTCAGACGAATGCGTGATCATTTGGGGTGGTGAGGCTCAAGGATTTTTAGATGGGCACTGGTTTAACATGGGTATTCATGAATGCTTATTAGCGCCATGCGGCGTTCCTCATGGTGGCCCTTTAAATACAGCAACTCAAACTGTTGGCTCAAAAACCACCCTAAAAGACACACTTTGGGGCGGCTTTGCGTCACCACCGCAAGGTGATCTCTATCTTCGCGGCGGTTATATCAACAATCAATGCATCAAAGACCCACCATCCGCGCGCTTCAAAGATACAGATCCTATTAGATAATCGGATTATAAATCAAACGCAGCGACCAATTATATGTTTATTCAGTGATTTTTTGTTCAAATCATTTGCTCAAAGATCAAGCCATGTTGAAATATCACATGATAAATGACTAAGAGCAAGTTGAAATGACCCCATTAGAAAGACTCAAAGAAACGTTACAATATTTAAACGATACTGAGTTATTAAAACAAAAATCAACTGAATTGTACGACGCTATCAATGCTGAAGAAAAGACAGCATTGAAAGTTGAGGATAGGCCTAGTCAGGAAGATGAAATCTATCAATATCGCATAATAGCCATAACCCTTAGCATGATAAAGGATATAGAGTAGAACACTCATTAAGACAAAGTGTGGCACCCTAATCAAACCACAAATTGATTTTTACCTCTTTTTTTAGCAAGATACATATTTTTATCAGCATGATTTAACAAATCTTGATCGGTCTTACCATGTTCGGGATAGATTGCGACACCAATACTGATGGTGATGGGTATCTCGATACCATCAATCAGCAATGGGTCAGAAAAAACGGATATATCCTGGATTCCCGAACACTCATAACGAGGATGGTGGGTTGAATCCCAGGTTTGCATAGATCATTTTTTGTTTTTCTAGCACTTCTCCCACCCAAGGTTCGTGACCTACTGTATGGAAACATTCAATCACATCTAATTTA
>DAIDKT010000029.1 GCA_027449905.1 Legionellales bacterium | reverse complement strand
CGTTCATTGTAATCATAGTCCTTACAGTTTGGACGACATTGACTGTTTTAGCCCTTTTACCCCTTTTTTACGTCTTTTTCAGGCTCATTTCCATTGGAAACAGATTCTTATTTGAGGCTCATCTTGTGTTGGAAGAGACTTTTACTTGACAGATCACCAATCTGGTCTAAAATTAAAAAAAAAGAACATATATTCATCAAAAAACGTTCTCAATCTCGGCTTTAGCTAATAAGCTGTCTTTGCCAGCGTTAGCTGAGTAACTCACTGCGGATGCCGCTCTTTGTTGGGCCTAGGCCTAGCTTTTGGGGATGGCACGGTGGTTAAGGCCTGGTTTTTAATTTAAAAAAGGGTGGTATTGACCCACATAGATCTCAAATAATACATCCAGAGCGCAGTTACAAAGAATGTCCAAAGTCCAGCCCATTTGATAGGAGATAATCATGGCTAATGTACATAAAATTAGTAAAATCAAAGGTGACAATCATACGCTGCTCCAATCTTTTGATCCATTGTTGACGTTGCAGCATGATCTTAGCAAAACAATGAGTCATTTTTATGATTTATTCGAACCCAAGCAAACAATTTTAGGCCATTTTGAGGACTTGAAATTGTCTCCGCTGATGGATTTTGTTGAAATGAAAGACCATTTTAGGTTAGAAGTTGAAATGCCAGGACTCAATGAAAAAGATATCAGAGTCACGATTCATGATAATTTGCTTACAATAATTGGTGAAAAATCCGTGTCTAAGAAAGATGCAAATAAAAACTTTATAGACCGAGAAATTAGGTATGGAAGTTATGAACGCACCATTGCATTACCGCAAACAGCAGACTGGGATCATATCTCTGCTTCATTTAAAAAAGGAATGCTTTGGGTTACTATTCCAAAGAAAGCCTCTAAAAAAAGAGGTGCAAGAGATGTTAAAATCTGCTGTTTAGATGAAACTAAAAAGCGCAGTTGAATCTAGGGTGTGTTTACATTTCATGTCTCGACGTCCTGCGGCATGTCCGCAGGATCCATCATGAACTATTGCGGTGCAATTAGCTTTCGCATGAGGCAAGATCTCTGGATTACGCGAACAAGTCGCGGGACGTCGGTTTTCAAAAGATGAATTGTCAATACGCCCTAACGTGACAAAACTGCACATCAGCGACTCTCTCTACGATTTAACAGCGTTGTTTAGGTTATATTTTAAATATTAATAAGTTAAATGCTGAAAATCACTGATTTTGTGTTATTCTTCTTTCAATAATTTTTATATTTAAGATGTGTTGATTAGTTATGCATAATGGGGTCGTTTTTAACACTATATTTTTGATTTTTGCAGGTGCTGCCGTTTTTTCTACGGTAGTGCTCTACACTCGTCAGTCTTTGTTGGTTGCTTATATTCTTTTAGGCGCTGTTTTAGGTCCATGGGGACTTAAGTGGATAGGAGATCTGGGCGCTGTTCAAGATGTCGGAGAGGTTGGCATTGTTTTTTTGTTATTTCTTCTTGGATTACATTTACAGCCACAAAACTTATTACACATGCTCAAAAAAGTTACGTGGATAGCTACTTTTAGCTCAGTCCTCTTTGCTTTTATTGCCTATTTCATCGGTCGTTGGTTTGGGCTATCAAACACTGAGTCATTGGTTCTCGGTGCTGCCATGATGTTTTCCAGTACAATCATTGGTCTTAAGCTTTTACCCACGACCATTTTACATCACCAACACACCGGTGAGGTGATGATCAGCATTTTGCTCATGCAGGATATCATTGCGATTATTGTGCTCATCTTAATTAATGGTGGACAAGATGCGAATTTTAGTTGGCATGATATGATTATGGTCGGGGTGGCCTTTCCAGCATTGATGTTCTTTGCTTTTGCAGCAGAGCGTTATATATTGGTTAAGTTGCTTGCTAAATTTGATAGAACCCAAGAATATGTTTTCTTGCTATCGATTGCCTGGTGTTTAAGTTTGTCTTTCTTGGCAGAGAAGCTCGGGTTATCTCAGGATATCGGTGCTTTCATAGCGGGTGTTGCACTGGCTGCAAGTCCAATTTCACTCTTTATCGCCGAAAGTCTCAAACCATTAAGAGATTTTTTCTTGGTGATGTTTTTCTTTTCGGTTGGTGCTACATTTAATTTTGGTTATTTAGCTCAAGTTTTGATTCCTGCCTGTATCCTAGCTTTGTTGATACTTATCGTGAAGCCGTTGTGTTTCTACTTACTCCTGTTAAAATCAGGCGAAAAAAAATCTGTTGCCAAGGAGGTTGGTGTTCGTTTGGGACAAGCAAGTGAGTTTTCTCTTTTGGTGGCGGCCATTGGTTTGGCTGGAAAAGTAATTTCTCCTGTCGCATCCAACTTAATTCAAGCAACAACTATTTTGACTTTTGTTGTATCCTCCTACGTAGTTGTTTTAAAATATCCGACACCCATGTCGTTGTCAGACAAGATGCGTAAAGATTAGGAGCTATGCCATGCTTTTTTTTCGTTTGCTTGTTGGTTTTTTCATCGTTTTAATGACATCATGCAGCACTTACCAAACGTTTATTGTTCATGCTCAAAACATGAAAAATTGTAAATTAGCTTGTGAAGAACGACTCAAGCAGTGTTCGCAAGTTTGCAGAAACAGCTGTCAGAACTGTACCAAGTTATCTAACGCCGAAGCGGCTGTTCACTTTATTCAATATAAAAAACAACAAAACATTCAAGGTCAAATTGTGGCGTTGGAGATGAAATCATTCCAGGATCCTTTAAAATGCCGAAAAACAACGTGTGATTGTAAGGCAGATTTTGGATTGTGTATTCAATCCTGCAGAGGAATAATTCGTAAAAATCTCCGTGTAGTTACACATTGCTAGGAGTATAAACTGGTGGAAAAAACAATGAAAGATATTGACCCCATAGAAACAAAAGAGTGGATTGATTCCTTAAAAGCGGTGGTTTCAGTCGATGGTCGAGAGCGCGCCGCGTTTCTAATTCAATCGTTATTAAACGAAGCAAGAAAGGATGGTGTTAGTTTATCATTACCACTAACCACACCCTATCGTAATTCAATTCAATCGTTTGAAGAAAAACAGATGCCGTCTGATGACGAAGGTCTTTATAAACGAATCTGCGCTTTAATTCGATGGAACGCGGTCGCCATGGTACTGAGGGCGGGGAAATACGCGCCTGAGCTGGGTGGGCATATTGCGACTTATGCTTCTGCAGCCACCTTATATGAAGTGGGATTTAACTTTTTTTTCAAAGGTCCTCATCTTAATCATGGTGGCGATCTTCTTTATATTCAAGGACACTCTTCACCTGGTATTTATGCGCGTGCTTTTCTTGAAGGGCGTTTATCTGAAGATCAATTAGATAAGTTTAGACAAGAAGTAGAGGTGGATGGTTTATCTTCTTACCCACACCCGTGGTTAATGCCCGATTTTTGGCAATTTGCTACGGTGTCAATGGGACTGGGGCCACTGCAAGCTATTTATCAAGCTCGTTTCTTAAAATATTTAGAAAACCGGGGATTAATTGAACCTGATGGTCGAAAAGTTTGGGCATTTCTCGGCGATGGCGAAATGGATGAAGTTGAATCACAGGGTGCTTTAACCATCGCTTCGCGGGAAAAGTTAGATAACCTAATTTTTGTGGTCAATTGTAATTTACAACGCTTAGACGGTCCTGTGCGTGGTAATGGTAAAATTATTCAGGAGTTAGAGGGCTTATTTCATGGCGCTGGATGGCATGTTATAAAAGTAGTATGGGGGGGCCGTTGGGATCCCTTATTTGCCGTTGATCATGAGGGATTATTACAGAAACGCATGGATGAGTGCGTGGATGGTGATTATCAAAGTTACAAAGCGAACGATGGAGCATTTGTTCGAGAGAACTTTTTTGGTGCTTATCCAGAGTTGAAGAAAATGGTCGAACATTTGACCGATGAAGAAATCTGGCGTCTAAATCGCGGCGGACATGATGCGCAGAAAGTTTATGCAGCGTATGCACAAGCAGTTGAACACACAGGTGGCCCGACTGTTATTTTAGCGAAAACGATTAAAGGATATGGTATGGGTGCTGCAGGTGAGGGCATGAACATCACCCATCAGCAAAAAAAAATGACAATAGATCAAGTGCGCGCCTTTCGTGACCGCTTTAATATTCCAATTACTGATGACAAAATTAGTGAAATACCTTTTTACAGGCCAGCTGATGACAGCCCTGAAATCAAGTATTTACGCAAAAAACGTGAACAATTAGGAGGCTATTTACCGCGACGAAACACGACAGTTGAATCACTTGTCATTCCTAAAATAGCCGAATTTGCTCCCTTGTTAAAAGGACTAGGCGATCGCGAAATCTCAACAACGATGGCTTTTGTTCGTATTTTGTCAATTTTGTTAAAAGATCCCAATATAAGCAAACGAATTGTTCCGATTGTTCCTGATGAGTGTCGCACGTTTGGTATGGAAGGTTTATTTCGTCAAATCGGTATTTATTCTCCTGTGGGGCAATTATATACACCAGTCGATCATCAGCAGGTTATGTATTACCGTGAAGCGAAAGATGGTCAAATTTTGGAGGAAGGGCTCAGTGAGGCTGGATCATTTTGTTCATGGTTGGCTGCTGGTACATCATATAGTACCAACCAGTTGGCTATGATTCCTTTCTATATCTTTTACTCAATGTTTGGTTTTCAACGAATTGGTGATTTTGCCTGGGCAGCTGGTGATATGCAAGCGCGAGGTTTTCTATTGGGCGGCACAGCGGGACGAACAACCCTTGCAGGAGAAGGATTGCAACATCAAGATGGACATAGTCATCTTCTCGCATCAACGATTCCGAATTGTGTAGCCTACGATCCAACTTTTGCATATGAGCTCGCGGTTATCATACAACATGGGTTAGTGAGGATGTATGAAAAACAGGAAAATGTTTATTATTATATCACCGTGATGAATGAAAATTACCAACATCCGGATATGCCTGATCAAGTTGAAGAGGGCATTATTAAGGGTATGTATTTATTCCAAAAATCATTAAAGAAGCACAAGCGGAATGTTCAGTTAATGGGCAGTGGTGCGATTCTAAGGGAAGTGATTGAAGCAGCCCGCTTATTGGAGGTGGATTATTCGGTATCTGCGGATATTTGGAGCGTTACCAGTTTTAGTGAGCTACGTAAAGAAGGTTTGGCCGTTGAGCGTGAGAATCGGATGCACCCAGAATTGCCTCCTAAGATTTGTTATGTGGCCGAACAGCTAGCCAAATATCAAGGCCCTGTTATCGCAGCAACTGATTACATGCGTTTATATGCTGATCAAATTAGGCCATTTGTTGACAGAAAATTTATTACATTGGGAACCGATGGCTATGGACGAAGTGATACCCGCAAACGTCTGCGACATTTCTTTGAAGTGGATGCAAAATTTATTGTTGTGGCCGCTCTTTTAAGCTTAGCTGAGCAAGGTGAGTTGGATAAATCAATCGTGACAGATGCTATCAAGCGATATGGTATCGATCCAGATAAACTTGATCCGGTTACGCATTAGGGCTTGTATAAGATATTTTGTAATTGCTCGGAGCGTGATTCAAAGAACGGTCAGATATGGTCGCTTCTAAATTCGGAATGAGTACTTACGATATTTTTTGATCAAAAAGGATCCATATGACTGATATGCAAAAAATTGTGATACCCGACATTGGTGGTGCATCTGGGGTAGATGTTATCGAGTTGCTTGTAAAACCTGGCGATAATATAACGAAAGATACCCCACTGATTACACTGGAGTCTGACAAGGCAACGATGGAAATCCCTTCGCCCGAAGCGGGTGTAGTTGGAGAAATCAGTATCAAAGTGGGAGATAAAGTCTCTGAAGGTGATGTAATCTTGCTTTATACACCCTCAGACGCTAAATCCGAAGAGAAGCCCGCTGCAAAGATAGCGCAAGAGATTGAACCGGTTAAAACTGAATCCGAAGTAAATCAGCCAATAGAAGTCAAACAAACGGAACAACCAACACAATCCTCTGATCACGACGATTCAATTGTCTTGGCAGGACCAGCCGCAAGACGTTTAGCTCATGCATTAGGCATAGACCTTCATGCTGTTCACGGTAGTGGACGTAAAGCACGGGTTAGTAAAGAAGATGTTGAACAATACGTAAAGCGAGCGTTATCTCAACCACCAAGACAAGGATTAGCACTGCCAGAAGTCCGTACCATTGATTTTAGTAAATTTGGACAAATTTCTGTAGAACCTCTGAACAAAATTAAACGGCTAACAGGAATTGGTGTTCATCAATCATGGGTTACTATTCCCCACGTAACTCAATTTGACACAGCAGATATCACTGATCTTGAATCATTTCGCAAAGATGAGGTGGCGAAGGCCAAAGATCCAAATTATCGACTAACCATCTTGGCTTTTGTGTGCAAAGTGATCTGCAAAGCATTGAAGCTGTTTCCGCAATTTAATAGTTCATTGGATCCCACAGGTCAAAATCTGATTTATAAACAATACTTTAATATCGGTATTGCTGTTGAGACTCCGAATGGTTTGGTCGTGCCAGTCATTAAAGAAGTCAATCTTTTGTCTATTCAGGCGATAGCATCTGAGATGACACGCTTAAGCACGAAGGCACGTGAGAAAGGTCTTGCACCTGCGGATATGGCTGGTGGATGCTTTACTATTTCAAGTCTGGGTGGTATTGGCGGGACCGCGTTTACCCCCATTGTAAATAGTCCCGAAGTTGCTATTTTGGGATTATCCAAAGCTTCGATGCAGCCGGTATATCAAGATGGAGCATTTGTACCACGATTATTGCTTCCACTTTCTTTGTCTTACGACCATCGTGTCATTGATGGGGCCGAGGCTGCGCGTTTTACTCGATATTTGAGTGAAGCATTATCTGATATCAGAAAAATCTTATTGTAAGAGGCATATTTTATGGCAATGCAAATCAAAACAAATGTAGTGGTATTAGGAGCGGGCCCCGGAGGGTATACAGCGGCTTTTCGCGCAGCGGATTTAGGGCTAGATGTTGTATTGGTGAATGAATATGAGTCATTGGGAGGCGTTTGTCTGAATGTCGGCTGTATTCCCTCGAAAGCTTTACTGCATCTTGCAAAAGTATTGGATGAGTCACATGAAGTCACTGCACAGGGCATCCATTTCGGTCCACCCACCATTGACAACAGCAAAATCGTCGCTTGGAAAAACAGTGTGGTAGCGAAACTGACCGGTGGATTAAAAGCACTGGCTAAGCAACGCAAGGTCCAGGTTTTGGTCGGAAAGGGGGCATTCAGTGGCCCTAATCAATTAAATGTTGATAGTAAAGAAGGCCCGATCACCGTTGATTTTGAGCACGCGATTATTGCTGTGGGGAGTGAATCTGTCACTTTACCATTCATTCCTAATGATAAACGTATTTTTAGTTCGACTGGAGCACTGCAGTTAGCAGATATTAAGGGCGATTTGCTGGTTTTAGGCGGGGGTATCATTGGCCTAGAAATGGCGACTGTTTACTCTGCATTAGGGGTTCAAGTAACAGTCGTTGAATTTATGGATCAATTGATACCAAGTGCTGATGCTGATTTGGTGAACGTCTTGCAAAAGCGAATGACTAAGCAGGGTGTGCAGTTTAGGTTAAAAACTAAAGTAACGGCTGTTACTGCCAAGGATGAAGGTATTTACGTCACAATGGAAGGTGAGCAAGCCCAAGCTGAACCCATGTGTTTCCAACAAGTTTTAGTTGCAGTTGGGCGTAAACCGAATGGTGGTGCCATTCAGGCTGATAAGGCTTCTGTCCAGGTAGATGAGCGTGGTTTTATTCATGTCGACAAGCAAATGCGAACGAATATACCCCATATTTTTGCAATCGGTGACGTTGTAGGTCAGCCAATGCTTGCTCACAAAGCCATTCCAGAAGGTCGAGTTGCTGCCGAAGTGATTGCTGGTCAAAAGCATTTCTTCGATCCAAAGTGTATTGCTAATGTTGCTTATACCGATCCAGAATTAGCTTGGACAGGATTAACTGAAAAAGACGCGAAAGCGCAGGGCATTGTTTATGAAAAAGCAGTGTTTCCATGGATTGCGAGTGGACGTGCATTAAGTACCGGACGAGAAGAGGGAATGACGAAGTTATTGTTTTGTCCCGATACCAAGAGAATACTGGGAGCAGGAATTGTAGGCGTCAATGCAGGTGAGCTCATAGCGGAGACTTCCTTGGCCATAGAGATGTGCTGTGATGTTGAAGACATCGCTTTGACAATTCATCCGCATCCAACCCTATCAGAAACAATTGGATTGGCCTCTGAAATTTTTGAGGGAACCATCACGGATTTATATATGCCTAAAAAGAAAAGGGTGCAAGAAGAGACTTGAAATAGGAGCAATCATCCCCATATATCTAGGGCGTGTTGACAATTCAGATCTCGACGTCCCGCGTCTTGTTCGCCGGATCCAGCTGGATCTATCTCTGTGCAATAGTTACGTGCATTGAGCAAGGTCGCTGGATCCGGCGAACAAGACGCGGGACGTAGGGCCTCAGAAAATGAATTGTCAACAGACCCTAGTATCCTAAAAAACGCAGTTGAATTTTCGATGGCTGATTACTGGACTGTTTCCTCAACTTGAGTAAACAGCAGATTAGCCATTATCGTCATGATTAAACTGCTTTTTTTACGAATATAATTTTTTCATGAGGGAGATTTTTCAATGGCCAAAAAACAACAAACAATGGGTTTTCAAACAGAAGTTAAAAAAATGCTTCAGCTTGTTGTGCATTCACTGTATAGCAACAAAGAAATTTTTTTACGCGAGTTGATTTCAAATGCGTCTGATGCGCTTGATAAATTGCGTTTTTTGGCACTGTCAGATGCCAGCTTGTACGAAAATGATTCAGATCTTCATATTACAGTCGAATTCAACCCAAGCCTAAAAACCATCACAATATCTGATAATGGGATTGGTCTCAGTTGGGAAGAGGCTGTTGAGAATTTAGGAACCATTGCTAAATCAGGAACTGAAGACTTTCTCAGTCATATGACTGGTGAGCAGGCCAAGGATTCAAATTTAATTGGTCAGTTTGGTGTCGGGTTTTATTCAGCTTTTATTGTTGCGGATAAGGTGACATTAAATAGTCGACGAGCTGGTGCGCCTGCTGCAAGTGGAATTACTTGGGAATCGACTGGAGAAGGTGAGTTCACAATTGAATCAACTAAAAAAGAAACGCGTGGCACTGAAATTATTTTGCATATTAAATCGGATGCAGACGAGTTTCTAAGTGATTGGCGAATTCGAAGTATCATCACCAAGTACTCCGACCATATTGCATGGCCAATCATCATGAAAGGGTTACCAAAAACACCAGATGAAGATGAAAAGAAAGAGGCACCAACGTCACCTGAGTTTGAAACGGTTAACAAAGCGACTGCATTATGGACCATGCAAAAATCAGATATTTCAGACGATGAATACAAGGCACTGTACAAACATATCTCCAGAGATTATCAGGATCCTCTTTGCTGGAGTCATAATCATGTAGAAGGCAAGCATGAATATATCAGTCTATTATTTGTACCTGCCCATGCGCCTTTTGACCTGTGGCAGCATGAAGTGAAGCATGGTTTGAAGCTGTATGTTAAGCGTGTTTTTATCATGGATGATGCGTCACAATTTCTTCCACGGTATTTACGATTTATTAAAGGAATTGTCGATGCCAGTGATTTGCCGCTTAATGTTTCAAGAGAGATACTTCAGGATAACAAGTTGGTTGAGAATATTCGCAGTGCTTGTACGAAGCGGGTGTTATCGATGCTTGAAAAGCTAAGCACTCAAGAGCCTGAAAAATATAAGGCGTTTTGGAAAGAGTTTGGACTTGTTTTGAAAGAAGGACCCGTTGAAGATTTTACTAATAAAGAAACCATTTCCAAACTATTGCGTTTCGCAAGTACCCATCAAGATAGTGAAGAACAAACCGTTTCCTTAGATGAATATGTATCTCGTATGCAGGAAAATCAAGATAAAATTTATTACATCACTGCCTCTAGTTATAATGCCGCGAGGTATAGCCCGCATCTAGAAATTTTTAGAAAAAAAGGGATAGAGGTGTTGTTACTCAGTGATCGAATAGATGAATGGTTAACTGGTCATCTTGCTGAATATGAAGGAAAAAAACTACAGTCTATTTCTAAAGGAAAAGTTGATATAGATAATGATGAAACGCAGGTTAAAGAGCAAGAAAAATCCTTAGAACCGATGCTTAAACAAATAAAAACCATTCTTGAAGATCGTGTGAAAGAGGTTCATTTAACCAATCGTCTGACCGATTCACCTGCTTGTATTGTTGCTGATGAGCATGATATGGGATTTGAAATGCAGCGAATTTTGCAATCAGCCGGGCAGCAAATACCGGGAACCAAACCAATATTTGAGATTAATCCTGATCATACTCTCATTAAACGTTTGCATGATACGGAAGATGATGTTCGATTTGAAAAGTTAACGCTAGTTTTGTTCGAACAAGCGGTTATCGCAGAGGGCGGTCAATTAGACAATCCAGCTGATTTTGTTCGCAGACTCAATGAGCTATTAACAGCCCCGCATTAGATATCTTAAAGCGAAGACCCATGCAGGTTGCACGGGTTTTCGTTCAACCTGAAATTCAGTCTGATATTTGTCCGAATATCAAAAATTGTGGTGAATAGTTACGAAATATTGAAGTAAGTAGTAGCGTATCAATTATGCTTGATGTACAATAAATTTGGCTTGCAAGTGGTATGGAAGCAAGTAGTACAAAGAGTTACTTGGTAATTGTGAAAATAAACGGGGATGTATGTGCTTCAATAGAAGCACTTTGGCGTTTTAAACAAATTGCCAATAAGCAATTAGTTTATCAGATACAGCTTTGCTAGATTACCTTTTTCCTATTTGGTTGATAGTATGGCAATTATTTAAGGTAAATGAATTGATTATAAACACTCTTTAAGAATAACTAAAATAAGGAAATTGATCATGGCTTTTACAGAAACACAAGATAATCTAGTCGAGATTACAAAACAGGATCCAGGTTTGCAGGATTTGGTTTATGGCTTGGTTACCCGTTTTCTTGCGGAAAACAAAAACAAGTCGATTAACGATTTATATGACATGATTTTGTCAGAAGTTGAACCACCTCTTTTACAAGCTGTCATGGAAAAACGCCGCGGAAATCAACTACAAGCTGCAAAAATGCTTGGTATTAGTCGTGGAACAATCCGAAAAAAACTTCAGCGTTATTTTGGTACAAAATATTTTCGTTTAACTGACGAGTAGTTACGGAAGCGTTATAACCAACTTAGTTTAGTCTGCTGAAAATTCAACATCTTAAATCAGATGCTCCTGTAGCTAGGTTCTGGTGACAACTTCAATTTAGAGATTCCGCGAGATGCTCGCAGGATCTATGCAGATATTTTTATTTTCTGTGATCTGGAGTAATCTCGATCCTTCGAATCATACGCGGGGCTTAGGCTTTCAGAAAAATAATTGTAAACAGACACCAGTTCTAGTTCGCCTTTTTCCATAAAATTTGCTTGTGTGAACATACATAATATAATACTGTATACCTACTTTTAACAGAGTATGTAATTTTCTAAGGATTGAAAAATGAATAAAAAAATAGGTGCTTTCCTTGCTGGTACAATGTTAACTTTATCCGCTCACGCAGCTACTTCAGATAAACTAAGCTCCGCGTGTCCATCAGCAACACCTGTCAACGCACCTGGTTTTTGTGGTTCTTTTAAAGTCGCTGCTGAATGTCATTGTGCAGCATCAGGCCTTCCCAGAGGTATGTGCGCAAATCATCGTTTATTGTACGAAAGAATGATCAATACCTTTGGTTCATTACAACGTGCTTGTGAATTTCAGCATGATACAAATACCCAAGAATGTATAGATGATTGGAATTGTTATCTGTCTGGCGGCGTCACTTCTAAGTCTGAACCATGCAATGGCAATGGTGAACCCTGTATTTAAGTTTTGAGGGTTGTATATTGCATGAGAGTTTATCTACTGGTTATTCTAGTTTTATGTTGTCGCGTTTCATTCTCTGAGCAGGCATTGGATGATAAAAATATTTTTACTCATCCATTTTATGCTGGTTTTATGGGTGGTTTGGGTTCGACCACATGGCAAGGCTTGGTACCTTCGGAAGAAAATCAAAATGCCGCGATTAGTGTATCCACACCAATTTCAGTCAAAGAGGGGGGATGGGTATGGGGTGCATTGGCAGGTTATGAATTAACCCCATTTTTTGCGATCGAAGCAAACTACCTCCGATTTTCCGATGCTACGGTTAATTTTGATCAAGACAGTCTTTACGCCTTTGATCATGAGGGTCTTACTTCATTATCTACTCAGACACAAACTGCCGCTATTTTCGCGAAAATTATGTTAGTTATTCCCAAAACCTCTATCCGATTATATTCTGGAGCAGGTGTTGCAACGGTATGGAGAAAAGATGAAATTAATAACGATTATCGAATTTCACCAACCTTTGCTGTAGGTGGCAATATTAATTTTAGTGAAAGAATCATGGGTGAAATAGGCACAAATTACATTGCCGGGTATGGCGAGTCTGAAATTAACCCAGTTAAAGATTATATCCCTTTTCTCTATTCTTTTTATATAAAACTAGCTTTAAGGTTTGGATGATTGTAGAAAGGAATCGTTTGATTATTTGCCCCCACAGTATATTACTGTCATCAGTAAATCAAATCATTCAGAACTTATCAGTTTATTTATCCACAACGGTAAATACCAATTCCATTTTTTGACCAAGGCCATGGTTGCAGGAACTAAAATAATTCTAATTGCAAATGCATCGACAAAAATAGCCACCGCGATACCCAAGCCAAATTCTTTAACCATTAAAACATCCGCGACCATGAAAGAGCCACATAAAAAAATAACGATCAACGCTGCGCTGGTTATAATACGACTACTTTTAACGATTCCAAAAATAATACTTTTTTCATTATCCTGAGTGGTGTTATAAGCTTCATGAATACGAGTGAGTAAGAATACTTCATAGTCCATCGAAAATCCGAAAATCGCACAAAATATGATAAGGAGCAAGCTGACATCGACCATACCCTGTACTTTAAAATGCAGAAGATCATGGAAATGTCCTTCCTGAAAAATATAAACCAAAACACCATAGGAAGCACACAGGCTAAGTATATTCATGAAGATAGCTTTGAAGGGTAGAAATAAGGATCGCAATAAAATCATCAATACAACATAGGTTAAAACCATAATCCAGATCATCATATATGGTAGTATTCGTTGAATGGTGGTTAAGACATCCATATTGATGACTGGCATGCCACTTAATTGCGTGGTTAAACCGCCTTTAGGTTGCATCATGCGAAGTTGATTAACCAACAGTTTCGTTTCAGCTGAATCAGGCGGGTATTTGCTAATGATGTTGATAACCGTAAAATGATCGCGCGTGGTTCTATCTAATAATAATTTGATTTGTTTATCTAAATTCTCTGGGTGTTGTTGATACATTGCTTGATATTGTGCGATCGTCAACGTAGGGTTCATTGATACAATACTATCTACTTCACTGACCGAAGTATTTTTCTTTATTTTACCAACAAAATTCACCAAATGAGTGATGTGTTTTTTCGACAAAATAGATCCATGTTGCGATGAAATAATCATATTAATAGGGTTTAATTTCTGTTCATTAAAGTTTTTTTTGAAAGTGTCGAAAAATAATTGATTTTCCGAATGATCTGGTAAAACATGAAAATCGGAGATACCTACTTTGATATTGGTTATGGTATAACCAAGCATCAAGAGAAAAACCAAAGTAGATAATGAGAAAAGGACCGGTCGTTTCACGATGGTGGCAGCGATTTTATACCAATAGTTATGGGGACTAATCGAATGGGGATCATTTGATTGAAAGTTGATTTTACGAATCGCCAAAGCATTAATACGATGACCTATTAACGCTAAAATAGCTGGTAAAAGTGTTACTGCAACCGATACAGCAACAAATACAGCCACAAGCCCACCAATTCCGATTGAGAATAAGACATTGATTGGGAAAAATAAAAGGGCACTGATACTGATAAACACCGCCACACCACTGTAAAAAACAGCTTTTCCTGCGGTTGCGATGGTTTTAGTAATAGCGGCCTCTACCGAGCCAGGTTGCTGATTTAGTTCTTCTCGAAACCGATAAATAATAAATAATGCATAGTCTAAGCTTAAACAAAGCCCTAACAATAAGGCAATATTTAAAGTAAAAATAGATAAGGTAAGCAGATGCCCCAAGCCATACAGAATTGTTAAAATAAGCACCGCACAACCGCCCCCTAAGCATAGCGGCAACATGGCTGCAACCACTGTTCCGAAAATAACAAGCAGGGCAATAATGGTAACCGGGACTGCAATAAAATCGGCTTTGAATAGATCATGTTGCGTTTGTTCGTTGATACGCGCAACAAATATAGGCTCACCACCCAGTTGGACGATCATATCCTTTGGTTGTTTGATGAGATTTTGAAATTCTTTAGTTAAAGTTCGACTTAATATTTTATCTGTTTTCAATAATACCACCGCATAAGCCGTGTGTTTATCTTTGGATATTTGCTTACTGTTATTTTCTGGTAATACAATTTCGTGTTTTACTGGAAAATTTTTTAAGCCTGATAATGAATATTTTATTTTATGCTGATAGACTGGTTCGGTGGCCAGTAGATCTTCACTGTGATATAGAATTAAGAATTGATTATGCCCATACCCCAACTTTTGATTCATAAATTCATTGGCCAAATCACTTTGGGAATGATTAGCAACAAACCCGGTAGCCTGAAAAGGATTGATGATGTCATTCAAAAAAGGCAGGCAGATTAAAATAGCGACAGACCAAACGATGATCGCGCTTGTTCTAAATTGGTAAATAAACTGACCTAAACGATAAAAACGTTTGGATTGCATTGCCCATATATCCTTATTTATTGATTTCATTCAACGGCTGAATGATGGTTAAATATTATTTGGGTGCATCGTCACCATTTAATTATAGCCCGTTTTAGAGGATTTAAAGTATTAATCAATTATCTGAAGCTAAGTCTACAACAAGTTTTCGCTCGACTTCTTAGCACACGACAAAAATGGAGTTGTCTTTCCCGCGCAGGCGGGAATCTATTGTGAATTTGGTATGAGGCCAATAGCAGCATGGATCCCCGCCTCCGCAGGGACGATAAACCATGAACATTTAATTTTTTGTCGTCGACTTTATGAAATTTTTTCTGAATTCCCGTATATTGACCTAGGTATAAACAAATTGCTCGCCATGGATACTAACTTTCGTCAGTAATTAGTTTAATTTAAGATCTAAACGAAGTAAAAATTATCATTTTTGGGCTAGGATTAGATATTTCATAAAGTCGAGTTTTCGTAGAGTTTGATAAATAGTAGACATTTAACATAAACCAGCTAATCTATAACTTAATCAAGTCTTACCAAATCTAGGTTTTCAGTGTCAACGGAGTTAATCCATGCTGGCTTTTTTCAAAAATAAAAGTGGTTGCCACTTCATTTTCTTAGTATTGATCATGATCGTAAAATCCACATGGGTCTATGGATTACCCTTGGTGGAACTGAAGGTTAATCACGTACCAAATTTCAAAGCCCTAGCCCCGCAACCGGTAGACGATTCAAATATTATAAAAATTGGAACGATGGTATTTAATCCTCCTTTTGAAATGAATAACCCTCAAAAGTTTATTTACTCAGGTTTTGAAATGGACTTGATGAGCGAAGCTTGTCGTCGAATAAAAAAAGAATGTCAGTTTGTGACATATCCAAACTTGATGGATTTAATAGATGAGCTCAATCAAGGAAAAGTGGATATGGCCGTCGCATCCATCATTTGCTTCCCGGATGATGTTAATTATGTTTTTAGTTTGCCTTACCTACCTAGTTCCGTGCAATTTTTTGTTCAAAAATCATCTCATATCCATACTATGGCAGAAGTTGCTAACAGCAGAATAGGTACGACAAATGATCCTATCCTCAAGACATTTGTGACAACCAATTTTGCAAAAAAATACCCCATCACGGTTTATGCAACCCCACAAACCGGTATTGATAACTTGGCATCCGGAAATATTGATGCCTTTGTTATGCAAACAGTTACGACTGATTATTGGCTTTCGATCACCATCGATTTATTTAGGGCAGTTGGCGAGTCGATTCCAGTCGGGCACGGCAACTCTGCCGTGGTTCTTACCACCAACTCCAAAGCTGTCAATATGATCAAGCAAATTGACCGAGTCATCAAAAATATGCAAACAGATGGCACGTATATCGACCTTTACAATCGTTATATTATGCAATAATATACTGCCCCCCGGGTTTGTGGATGTATCAATGAACGATATCAAAGAATTAAGCACTGATTTATCCATTTTAGAGAAAACTGCAGCTGATTTGGCTATTGTTGGTCTTGGACCTGGCGGGCTCATTGCTGCATTGGAGGCAGTCAAAGCTAAAAAACGGGTGGTTGCCTTCACCAATCGAACTCTATATATTCGTGGTCAGTTTATTAAACTGAGTCAGGATGCAAGAAATGTCGTAGAGCGCTATTATAATCCATTGGATGATCAAGACCGGATACTTGAAAGTAAAATACTGAGTCATTCACTGCAGACTAAAGATCTAGAAAAATTTTTTTTACGAAAATTACAGGCTTTTGGCGAAGACAATTTACAGATTGTTGAGACGAAAAATAACCCAATTGTAACAGTGGGGGAGGGGGAGACGGGTTTAGCTAATTATATTCAGTTAGAAGGAGGTGAAAGATTTTATTGTTATAATATTTTGGCTGCAGATGGCGCAAAACATGCTTTTTCAACTCTCATTCAGCGTCAATTGAATCTTGACATAATCTATCAACCAACGTTAGAGCAAGAGAGACATCGCTATCATGCCTCGCTGCAAATCACGGCTTGCGATACTTCGAATCCTGAGCTTGAGGATTTTTATGACCAGTATTTTATTGATGGACAGATTACACAACAAACATTAAATAATTTTCTTGACCATTTCTCATGGGAAGAACCTTATTTTCCTAATGATATATCTATTCACAATAACAAGGCTAGAAAATTTTATATTGCGACAGAAATCCCAAAGACTATTTATGATCAGCCATTGATTCAAAGAAGAGACTCTCTCTTAAAATGGGCCGGTTTTTTTCTTGCGCTGGAGTATGGTCTTGATCCTGCCTATTTGATATACCAAGATAGCAAAAAGACCCCGCAGAAGAACAGTTTAAAGGCTGTTTGTTTTGATTTAACATCAGAAAGATGTTTAAGCCCTGTTGTAGATTTGTGTCACGGTGTATTTGCTCAAATAGGTGATGCCAGAAGAACACCCAATTATGCTTTTCAACACGGTCTAAATGATGCGATCACCGGCGCTGAGTCTTTTGCCAAAGCATTATCATCTTCTACAGAATTTAATCGGCCTCAATTCGAGGCGACGCTTTATAAAATGGATGAAGATTTCAGACAGAACTGGATTAGGATTTCTTCATCACTCATGAAACAAGAGTTGGAAAGGCAAGTGACCGGAACACATAATTTTAATATACCAACTGATGAGTCAATAGTGCAATTTATTATAAATGTGCGGCTATTTTTTTCAATACTGTATATGTCGAAGACAAAAATTACGCCGAATCAATGCAATAAACTTCTACAATCAGATTTTTTAACTAGGCAGCAAAAGGGAAATGCATTAATTTATCAATTCGCATTGACAGAAAAAAAGTTAACACCAACGATGGTGTCGATATTACTTAATTATGTCTCTGATGATCATTTTAAAGAAAACCTTTTGTTGGACCAGCATCTAGAAATACTTAGACGCAGAGGAGAAAAAAACACAGCTCAGCAAACAATTGGTTATAAAAAAAAATATAATCAACTAATAGGTGATAATTCATATTTTTGTGAAACACATATGATGAAAAAATAATTATTTTTCATACCATTGGTTTTGAACAACACAAAGCGAACGAATTATTGAAGTCGATAGAGCCCGACGAATGGCAAACCATTTCTGGAAGAAAAAACTTACGCCGTTACGGAGTGCGTTAAACATATACTAAATATCTAACGTTGTGAACGGAAACCCAATATGTCTGATTATCATAATAATCAGACATATTGGGTGGTGATGTTTGATAACATATCGGCTCCAACTAATTATGTTTTACCGGTATACTGCGTTTACTCTCGTTTTGGGTTTGCACAATAATAACCTTTTATCATGTTCGAGTCCGGACCATGCTTGTAATCGATTATAAAAAATGGGAACATCGTCACCAACAACATCATCAAGCTAGAAAGGATATTCTTGTATGCAATCAATTGAACAGATAGTACACGCCAAATGGGTCATAACAGCTGACCATGATAATCCTGTTTTGGAGAATCATTCGCTTTTAATTGAACATGGAGTGATACGCGATATTCTCCCAACGCTCTATGTCAAAGATCATTTTTTTTCAACGCAAATTGACGAATATTCACAACATATTATTATGCCAGGTTTGATCAATGCCCATACACATATTGGTATGAATTACTTTCGAGGATTAGGTAGTGATCTTGCGTTGATGGATTGGTTAACCCAGTATATTTTTCCCGCTGAAAAAAAATGGTTGTCTCATGAATTTGTGCGCGATGCGTCTTTATTTGCGATTGCTGAAATGATTCGCAGTGGGACTACCTGCTTTAATGATATGTTTTATTTTTTGCAAGGTACCGCAGAGGCGGTGGAGTTATCTGGCATACGTGCATTCATCGGTATGACCATCATTGAGTTTCCAACAGCATGGGCACAAACGACTGATGAGTATTTTAGCAAGGGACTAGAGTTTTACGAACAATATAAGCACCACGATCGCATTACCGCAACATTCGCTCCGCATGCACCTTATACTGTTTCCGATCAGTCATTTATGCGTATTAAAGAATTGGCTGAGTTACATCAGCTAAAAATTAATTTACATCTCCATGAAACCACCGATGAAATTGAACAATCCATGAAGCAATACCAAAAGCGCCCGATTAAACGTTTGCAAGAGTTAGGCTTCCTCTCCAATAATTTATTGGCGATTCACGCCGCTCAGCTCAATGAAGAAGACATGGATATTTTACTTGCGTCAAACACCAATATTGTTCATTGTCCGGAATCAAACATGAAACTGGCCAGCGGTATTTGTCCGATTGACAAATTGCGATCACTTGGTTTAAACGTTGCATTGGGTACGGATAGTGTGGCAAGTAATAATGATCTTGATATGATAAGCGAAATGAGAAGCGCAACCCTTCTTTCGAAAATATCAACCATGAGCCCTACCAGTTTGAATACCCAGGACACCATCGAGTTGGCCACAATCAACGGTGCCAAGGCCTTGGGAGTTGATCATTTGCTCGGTTCACTTCAAAAAGGTAAATCGGCAGATTTTATTGCGATTGATCTAGATACAATTGAAGCGCTGCCTGTGTATGAGCCCTCAATCCAATTAATTTATTCAAGCAGTCGACACCAGGTCAGCGATGTCTGGGTTGCTGGCAAGCAATTGATGAAAGATCGCGAACTTTTGACCTTAAATGAACTAGAGCTAAAAGACAAAGCTCGTTTTTGGGGTAATAAAATTAATCAGTAGTTCATTTGTTTGCGGGAGCTTATAATCCTATCCAGCGAATGAACTGATCTGATGCCCTCAAATCTATTTCATGATTTTGAGAAAAACGCACTGTATAGCTTTTATTTTGCATATTTTGTTGAATATCAAGAATATGACCTAAGTTTACCAACTTCATTTCAGTTGCGTAGTAACCTCTGACCATCTTGATATTCGCAATTACAAAATAAATGTTGGTTTCTTCTGTTGTTTGGGATGACGCTCGATTGGTAATTAATTTTTGAACGTCATCGGAGCTTAATGCAATATACTCGTGGTTATCAATTTGTCGTCTGAGCATTCTGGATAAGGGTGCCCTACTCTGAAATATTCGTTCATAGGCTTCTGCTGGCATGACCACAACCGGAGCACTATCGGTGAACCGGTTGTTTCTATGAACATCTGCGAATAGAATTTTATCACGCTCTTCTACTTCTGATATGAGCGATATTGGTGCATCATCTTGATCGGTGGGACCACCAGCATATGATTGGCAACTTAAGAATTTAGATTTTGTTAACCAGGTCTCGCTTGGATAATATGCTATAAATAACGAATTTTCTTTGATAGTGTCGATAATGGGTTTAATGAGAGCCTCAGGAACCGCGGGACAACCCCAGCTGCGCCCTGCCCGACCATATTTTTTAATAAAAGGTTCGTCAACATACCACCCTCCATGCATCACGATTGCCCTGCCATCTGCGTGATCATTAAATCCATTTTCAAGTCCGTCTAATTTTAAGGATAATCCGTGACGACCGTAATATGACTTGTCTGTTTTATAAACACCCAAACTACTCGCCTTACTGTCGTATTTGTTTGAGAAATTGCCGGATAAAAAAACACCTGATTTGATTCCGTGTGATACGTATGTATTAAATAACCGTTTCATTTCGTGAAGATCGAAAATCCATAATCTTTTTTGATCGCTGGGTAATGAATAATCAACAATAGTTAAAATATTTCGATATTCATGATGATAAGCTGCACACGTTAGAATTTTCAATACCTTGTTAATGGCCCCAACGCTCAATTGATGCGCGTCATGCAACAACATGTTCTTGATTTTCATTATTTGAAAATCAGTGGTTGTTAGCGTGTTGCGAGTGTTTAGGACTTGAGGGTACATATCATCAAAATAATAAGTGGTTTCTTCGGCTTGCGTGAGCCTCATAGAGGTAAACAAAAACAGCATAAACACGATCAGAACGGATTTGATAACCTTTTTTATCATTGCGATTCCTTGGCTTATTCTGCCTCTATATGAAATATAGCCTAAGATTGCCCTTTTTGTGCAATAAATATCACAAAATACTTCTCATCGAGTGATCAGTCTGCCAAACTTGTTTTAGGTTATGGAGTCGTTCTCTCATTTGGATTCGTTTGCTTTTAATGGGTTTGCGGCCTGGTTTTTTCTTTTCAAACACAGGAAACTCATTTGGTTGTGCATCAAGCCGTAAACGAGAAATAAGCATTACCTTTAGTGTGATATAGGTCAGTTTACTTGTATTGAGCCCAGGTGCACTGATTGCTAGATATTAATTAGAAATAACCCAACTCACCGTGCCTGATTTTTCGTTGTTAGAATAAGTGCCTTTTCTCTGTGGCGGGCTAACCTTATGCGTTTCAAAAACATCAACCGCATTGCTCATTTCAACGTCCAAGGCGCCATGGACATGATTTTTTTTAAAATATTGTTTCATATGCAATGTGAATTTTTTATATGTTCCACAGGTGTAATTTAAAGTCAAATCCGCAATATTAATGGCAGGATTGTTGTGACCCTCATTTTTAGATGATGCGATAATTTGAAACACAGCGGGCGTTCCATCAGCGCTGAGCATCTTTGGTAAGGAACTATTCTTTAGTTCACCAAACGTTAGTTCGTTTGAATTGAGTATACAGTTCTCTGCTCCCAGGTTTACAATCTCTACATTCATCGAGCCATAAGCTCTTTGATTCAAGTTAGCCGTGGCGACAAAAGGAATAATAGCTAAGCATAATGTGGTGAAGATCTTATGTTTTTTCATATTGTTTATCTGATTATTAAATATAATTTAATAATTATTATACAATAATGAGGAATAATAATCAAATATAGCTATTTATTTAGCTATTTATTTGGGGATCGGCTTTACGCCATTTTCCCAGAACCGTTCGCCCTAAGCTTTTATAAGCCCACTTAATATCTGGGCAAATAGGATGAGTCCATATAAATTACCCATTTTTTATATTAAATCAATACTGTGCTATCTTGTATTACACACACTTATTCACAGAGAGTAAAATGAAGATTTTAATTGCAGGGGCTTCGGGGTTTATTGGTCATGAATTGGTTCGTGAATTTGAGCGGACACAAAAGGTCACCGCTTTGGGAAGAAATAAGTCCATTTTACAACAAACATTTTCGAACAAAGTTGATTGTTGCACTTGGGATGAGCTTGATAGTTTGAATGCAAAAGATTTTGATGTCATCATCAATCTTTGCGGGTTAAATATCGCTGCATCTCGATGGAATGAGACCATAAAAAAACAATTGATTGACTCTCGTGTGAATACTTGCGATAGACTCACGCGTTGGATGATGACATACCAGGCTAAACCGCATTTTATTTGTGCAAACGCAGTTGGTATTTATGGTTTGCAGGATAGTAGAGATCTTCGCTCATTTGACGAAAATAGTCCGATTGACTTTAATAATCCACGTGATTTTTTAAGCGAAATTGGGATTCGCTGGCAAAAGGCACTGCAACCTGCTATTGACTTCGGAATACCGGTGACCATCACACGATTTGGTGTTGTATTAAAAAAAGGACAAGGGATGCTAAAAAAGCTATTTCCAAGTTTTTATTTTGGTCTTGGTAGCATTATTGGCAATGGTCGTCAGTGTATTTCATGGATTCATATAGATGATGTGGTTCGAGGTATTCAATTTATATTAAACAATCCATCACAAACAGGTGCCTTTAATTTAACGTCACCACATCCGGTTTCGCAAGCCGAATTTGCACATGAATTAGCGAGTTGCTTACATCGCCCGATATTTCTTAAGATGCCTGCGTTGATGATTGGTCTGTTGTTTGGTGAAATGGGGGACTCTTTATTGCTGAAGGGGCAACGTGTTTTGCCGCAGCGCTTACTTGAATTGGGTTACTCATTTAAATTCCCAACATTGGATCATGCTTTGAAGCATGAATTTAACAATGAATAGCTAACCCCTTGATTACATACTAAATCAAATAGCCCATTGTTTCGTACTAATACGCAAGTAAACTCTATTACCAAGCACGGAAACAACAAGCCTTCAGTCATACTATGGCTGTATTATTTAGTTCCGCCCACTGTCAAGGCATCAATTTTTAAAGTTGGTTGACCAACTCCAACTGGAATAGATTGACCATCTTTGCCACAGATCCCGATGCCTTCGTCGAGGGCCAAATCATGGCCTATCATACTAATTTTTTTCATCACATCAGGTCCATTACCAATCAAGGTCGCTCCTTTGACCGGATGCGTGATACGACCTTTTTCAATAAGATAGGCTTCACTCGCAGAAAACACAAATTGACCAGAAGTAATATCAACTTGGCCACCACCGAAATTAACCGCATAGATGCCTCGGTCGACCGACTGAATGATTTCTTGTGGATCATGATACCCAGCCAACATGTAAGTATTGGTCATTCTCGGCATGGGAACATGTGCATACGATTCCCGCCGGCAGTTGCCAGTAGGCAACATCCCCATCAGTTTTGCATTTAAGCGATCTTGCATATAATTCACGAGAACACCATTTTCAATTAAGGTGGTACACTGAGTGGGGGTTCCTTCGTCATCGACCGAGAGAGAGCCGCGTAGATTAGATAAAGTACCATTGTCAACCACAGTCACTCCGAGTGCGGCAACCTGTTCACCAAGACGCCCAGCAAAGGCAGATGAGCCTTTTCGATTAAAATCACCCTCTAAGCCATGACCAACCGCTTCGTGCAATAACACACCAGGCCAACCGGGTGCTAAAACAACTGGCATCGTTCCAGCTGGCGCATCAATCGCGCTTAAATTGACCACTGCTTCACGCACAGCCTCGCGTGCAAAATGGAGACCACGTTCTTTTTCGGTAAAATAAGAGTAATCATAACGCCCACCTCCACCACTGCGTCCTGATTCACGGCGTCCGTTATCACTGATGATGACACTCACATGAATACTGACTAAAGGTCTTACATCCGCAACCAAATGACCGGTGATGTTTGCTATCATCACCACTTCATAGCAACCATTGAGAGACGCACTCACTTGGATAACACGGGGGTCATATTGTCTGGCTTCTTTATCAATGGCTTCAAGTAAACTGATTTTTTCCTGTTTAGTCATGCTTGCGATTGGATCAACCCCTTGATAATAAGCTTGAGTTGGAGTGGAAATTTTAACTGGTTTGATTTCTTTGTGTCCACTGAACGCAATCGACCGTGCGGCATTTGCGGCACGATCGATTGCCGGTAGTAAAATGTCATCGCAATATGCGTAACCTGTTTTATCCCCACTAACGACTCGAATTCCCACACCTTTGTCAATAGAATAACTTCCGCTTTTTACCTCTGAGTCTTCCAGGTACCATGATTCAAAGCTTGCACTTTGAAAATACAGATCCGCTTCATCAACATGGCTGCTCATCATAGATTGAAGAATTTTGTCGATATGATGTTCATCTAAAGACGCAGGTTTTAGTAATAACTCTTGGGCAACACGGAAAGCTTGGTTCATAAACAAATATCCTCACATAGTATATAATGATATAATAAGGACTTCCTCATTGAAAAGCCAATATCTTGACACCATGTATATAGGGTATAGTATAAGGTATGAACCTTTGAGAACCAAGATAAGATCCGCTACATGGTTTCTCGAGCGATAATGGCTTATACGAATGTCACAATAATCTTTGGAGCTAACTCATGAATAAACAAACTGTTTCGTTTGCAAATCGCACCGCGGAGTCGATTTTAGCAACCAACAAAGTTTTACGTAATACATACTTGCTACTCAGTATGACCTTTATTTTTAGTGCATTTACAGCTTACTTATCTGTGATGGCTGGAACCCGTTACATCAATCCCATTATTTTCATTGTTGGTGCTTATGGATTGATGTTTTTAACCCATGCACTTAGAAATAGTCCATTGGGCTTGGTCAGTGTCTTCGCGTTTACCGGTTTTATGGGTTATGTACTTGGTCCCGTGCTCAATGCTTGCTTGGCTCAGTTTCATAATGGGGCTCAACTCATTGGAACTGCCTTTGGTGGCACCGGTATTATCTTTTTTAGCTTATCAGCATATGTGTTGACAACACGGAAGAATTTTAGTTTTTTAGGCGGCTTTCTATTTGCGGCTATGATGGTGATTTTGTTGGCAATGATTGCGGGTGCGTTTTTCCCAATTCCAGCATTACAACTGATGATTTCCGCTGCATTTGTACTCATTTCTTCCGGACTTATTTTATACCAAACCAGTGAAATCATTCATGGTGGTGAGACCAATTATATTTCAGCAACCGTATCGTTATTTGTGTCAATCTACAATTTGTTTATAAGTCTGCTACAATTACTAAGTGCGTTTTCAAATCGCGATTAGTTTTAAACTGCTTTAGAAACAGGTCTAGATGTCCTGCTAACAAATCGCGGAACATCTAGACCTCAATACTTAAGAGTCCTTGCAATACAGCGAATTGAGAAAAGCCCAGTAATACCATTTGCAGATTTACTTAGGAGGATAAAATGAAAATTCTATTTCCCTTGTTTATAGCCTTACTATCAACGAATGTATGTTATGCGGTTGAAACCCAATTTCCTGGAGAATCTCCACCAGCAGCAACTTCTGCAGATGTTATAACTACCCCACAAAAGTATTATCCACCACAAAAACCGATATTGAATGACCAGGGTAATCCAATGAAAAATCCGAGCCAAAACCCAGGGAATTAAGGAATTTGTCAATTTTAATCGGCACGTAAGATTCTATTCCTCGTGGTACAATTTCTACCCCCGTGCCTGGTTATTTATCACTGAGCGCCTTCTCGGGCAGCACACTTGGTAATTAATACGCCGTTTGATGGGACAGCCCAGTGATTATGTCCTGAATCACCTTATTGGTAAACTATACAAATCATATTTTGCAAAAATGTTCTAAAAACCCAGCGGGACACGACCTATCAAAACTAAAATCAAATAAATAACTAAAATCGCACCAATAATACCTGAAGGCCCATATCCCCAACTTCTACTATAACCCCAGGTGGGCAAACCGCCGAGTAAAACAAGAATTAACAAAATCAACACTATCGTTCCAATCATGATTATTCATCCTATTAAAGTGAGGTAACAAATTAGTTATAGCAGACGATCCTATTTATGCAATTCGCTTTATTATGATATGAGTTTTCTATTATAAAAAAACCTAATATTTTCGACACTCAAACTAAGGAAAACATTAATGACCATTATTTTTTATATAATCTATAATCAATTACCAACATCTGTGTAATCAAGATTTTGGCAAGTACCACAAGATAGTTATTCTCCTCCTATATGCTCATAAAAGAGCTGTTATAGTTGGGTGCAGACCAGATAATCAAACATGGAGCTATGAATATGAATCACTTTCATGTAGTAAAAGCTAGCGAAGTAACTGGTGTTGATGTTAAAAATACGTCTGGTGAAAAACTAGGTACTATTAACGAGATTGTTATTGATAAATTTCAGGGGAAGGTCAATTATTTGGTTTTAGATTTTGGCGGCATATTAGGGTTTGGAAATAAATTCTTTGCTATACCATGGAGTTTGTTTTCTTTTGACGACAAAGACGGTTGTTTTATCATGAACATAGATAAAGATCGGTTAAAAAATGCACCGGGATTCGACAAAGATAAGTGGCCTAATTTTTCTGATATGGCGTTTATTTCATCAATAAATAAATATTATCTATAATCCTACTTGGCCATCAAAACCAATTATTAAGGGGAATAAAATGTTAAATAAAAAAATAATTTGCTGTTTATTTGCGCTTTCAGCAGTCAGCCCACTCATTGTAAATGCCGATACAGCCTCCACTGAAATGGCACAAACTGGACTAACCGATACCGCAATTACAGCAAAAATAAAAGCACTATACGTTCAGTCACCTTTGATTAAAACAGAAAACATATCAGTGATTACAAATAAAGGGAATGTTATTTTGACTGGCAAAATTGAGACTGATTTACAATATGAGAAAGCCATTGCCATAGCAGAATCTATTGATGGAGTAACTCATGTAGATGCTGATCATCTTCAAGTAACGGCAAGCCAGGCTCCTTTAACAGATACATATACCACTGCGAAAGTCAAAGGCACTATCATGAAAGAAAAATTGTTCGGAGACAAATCAGTAGAGTATTGGCCTGTGAGTGTTGAAACTAAAAATGGTATTGTTTACTTAACTGGTGTGGTTGACACCAAAGAACAACAAACAAACATTATTAATTTAGTCGATAAGATACAGGGAATCAAATCAGTTAATTCTTCCATTACAGTAAAATAAAAGAGTAGCTTAAAATACAGTATCAATATTTTTGACAGTATTTTTTTTGTACACGAAAAAATGATACTGTCTTTCCCGCGAAGGCGGGAATCTATTTTTTGTGTGGCATAATGCAGCTACCAGCATAGATCCCCGCTTCGCGGGGACGACAAATTTCTAGCCTTTTATTTTTTGTCGTGTACAAAGCTGTATTTTAAGCAATTAAGTATTACAATGTAAGCAACTGGAGTTTGAAAAAAAACGAACTGTACGCGCTAATACAAAATTCATTGATCAGAAATTCCGGTGGTTAGCGACTACAACCCCTATTGGATTACCCCTTGTTTCCAGCTCGCTTTAGCTCGAAATAACGCCGGTAAGTCCTTGATTGTCTTCTTAAAATGACAAGGTAGTGTAAAGATTTCACGGTTATTTTGATAATATATACCCAATGGAACAGGATATTCAGGAAAGGTTAGTGCGGCTAAACGCATGGCGGCCAATAGTTGGCTTGAATCATGCACATATTCCTTCGCTTCCTGATGTGTGACTTGAGACAATCCATCTTTTAATCTGATTAATCCTTTTTCTTTATTTTGTCCAAACAATAACGGTTTTCCAGACTCTAACTGAATGGTGTGATCTGCGCGGTTATTTTTGAGTGAAAACGCATCGAAAGCACCTTCATTGAAAATATGACAATCTTGATAGATTTCTATGAAAGCACACCCGGGGTGAGCATGAGCTTCCTTCAAAATACATCCTAGCTGATTCGGATCTTTATCAACTGCCCTGGCTACAAAACTTGCACCTGCCGCCAATGCTAACATCACGGGATTGACTGGATTGACATCAACGCCGTGTGGTGACGTTTTGGTGATCTGCCCGATTTGTGATGTGGGTGAGAATTGCCCCTTCGTTAATCCGTATATTTGATTATTAACCAACAAAATTTTAACATTTAAATTTCTTCGTAAACAGTGAATTAAGTGATTCCCGCCAATGCTTAGAGAATCACCATCGCCCGTGATCACCCAAACTGTCAAATCATCACGCAATGCTTTTAAGCCAGTTGCTACCGCAAGAGCACGTCCATGAATTGTATGAAAACCATAGGTATTCATATAATAAGGTAATCGTCCTGAGCAACCAATTCCAGAAATAAAAACATGTTTTTCTGGAGGCAAACCTAATTCTGGTAAAATTCGTTGTAAGGCAGCAAGAATCGCATAATCGCCACATCCAGGACACCAGCGAACCTCGGTTGCATTGGTAAAATCTTCACGCTTGTATTGTGTTTTGTCCATGGGCTGATTCCTTGCTCATTGTTTTGATTGCATTAACTAAAACATGAATGGAAAATGGTTGACCATTACATTGATTAATTGACCTAGCATTAACCAGATACTGTGCACGCAATACGTCACATAACTGACCTGAATTTAATTCGGCGACCAAAATATGTCGGAAAGAAGACAAGATCCCAGATAAATCAGACGGCAGAGGGTGCAGATGGCGTAAATGTAAAAATGCAACGGGTAGACCTTCTTCTTGACACTGCTTAATCGCTGATTGAAGACTACCATACGTGCTACCCCAACCGATCAACAAAATATCCGCACTAGGAACCCCTTCGATGACCAGCGGCAGGTAATCAGCAGCAATACCAGCCACTTTTTTAGCTCGCAAATCAACCATTTTTTGATGATTCTCTGCATCATAGCTCACATGCCCATCTTCGCCCTGTTTTTCTAAACCACCGAGTTGATGAATAAACCCGGGCGTCCCTGGAATATTCCAACTCCGACTTAAGCGATGGTCACGTTGAAAAGGTTTGGGAAATCGGTTTAATTCAATCGCAGGAATAACCAAGGATTCTGGATCGGGGATTAGCCACGGCTGTGCCGCGATGGCAAGATAGGCATCCATCAAAACAATCACGGGCGTCATATAACGGATGGCGATGGTAAAGGCTTCGATCATGATATAAAAGCAGTCAGCTGGACATTTAGGTGCCAATACCGGTAAGGGTGCTTCACCATGCCGTCCATAGAGTGCTAGTCGCAAATCACTTTGCCCTGTTTTTGTTGGCAAACCCGTCGATGCCCCTGCTCGTTGCACATCTAAAACAACCAAAGGTAATTCGCTTATCACAGCCAAACCAAGACACTCGGTTTTCAAGTCCAATCCTGGTCCTGAAGTACACGTTAAAGCGAGGCAGCCGCCAAAAGCAGCACCAACACAGGCTGAAATAGCAGCAATCTCATCTTCCGATTGGAGCAATTGCACGCCAAAATCATGCAACTTTGCACACTCTTGCAAAATAGCCGATGAGGGGGTAATTGGATAACCAGCTACCAGAGTCGGGGTTTTGGTCGTCACAGCCAGGGTTGCCAATGCCAAACCAACGGCTTCTACCCCAGTTATTTGTCGATAATCACCTGCAGCTCGAGTCACTTGGCCAATTTTGGCGGGTCTTTTTGCTAATTCTAAGGTCATCGCATAATTGTAACCGGCCAACAACGCTTGTTCATTTGCTTTGGCAATCTGCGTATTCAATTGAAATTTTTTTCTAATATAAATTAGACAATGTTCTACAGATAAATCAAACAACCAGAGCACAAGACCCAGTATATAGAAATTTTTCGCTTTTTTAGCCTCAGTATGACTGATATCTAAATCTGACAACGCTTTCAACGTATACGTGACTAAAGGCAACGCCATGATTTGATACAAGGACGCAACATCGGATAACAGTGTTTCATCACAACCAGCTTTCGCCCAGTCTTTAGGTTGCATGCTGTCTTCGTTGATAATGAGCAATCCATCTTGTTTGAGGTATTGCAACGCATTTTTGAGCGCAGCAGGATTTAAAGCAACTAAAACATCCAAAGTTTCACCGGCTGTAAACAACGGCTGATTGGATATTGCCAACTGAAATCCAGATACACCTGCAACAGTACCTGCTGGCGCGCGAATTTCGGCGGGGAAATCAGGCAAAGTACGCACATCTAGGCCAGATAAAGCGGCTGTAATGGTTAATTGCTCGCCAACTATCTGTACCCCATCCCCCGAATCGCCTGTGATTCTAATAACAATGTTATCTTCTATAGGCTTCATGTCTTGCTTCCTGCATTAATTGGCGCATACCCTTCACCGCTTCTTTAAAACCACAAAAAAGGGCTTTGGCTACAATGGCATGGCCAATATTTAACTCATGAAACACCGAGATCGCCGCAATCGGTTGGACATTGTGATAATGTAAGCCATGCCCAGCATTGACGATTAGTTTAAGATTAGCAGCATATTCGGCCGCTTGCCTAATTCGAGCTAATTCTATTTGTTGTTCGTGATTATTTTTTGCATCTGCATAACAACCAGTATGAAGTTCAATCGTGGTTGCACCCACGGCTAGCGCTGCATTAATTTGTTTGAAATCTGGATCAATAAACAAAGAAACGTCGCTGCCGATGGCTTGTAAACGTTTCACTGCTTGGGTTACTTTGGCCATATGTTGAATGACATCCAACCCCCCTTCTGTGGTGAGTTCTTGGCGTTTTTCGGGGACTAAGCAGGCATGTTCTGGTTTGATTTTTTCAGCAAAATCTAGCATGGCATCCGTAACGGCAAGTTCTAAATTCATCCGTGTTTGCAAGACTTCCTTGATGATACGCACGTCTCGTTCTTGAATATGGCGCCGATCTTCACGCATATGTAACGTAATCCCATCTGCACCAGCCTCTTCCGCATCCATGGCAGCTTGAACCGGATCGGGATATCGAGTACCCCGTGCCTCACGGAGGGTCGCAATGTGATCAATGTTAACCCCTAAATATAGTTTAGTATTCATCAAAAAAACCATTATACCGATTGTCAAACTAATTTAGCATGGGTTGTCAATGATAGCCATTTTTTGTTTTACCACGAAAAACATGATAGGCATACAATGTATAAGCAAACAAAATAGGCAACATGACTGCAACACCGACTAAGATAAATCGTAATGTGGAATCAGGCGCTGCTCCTTGCCAAATAGTTAGTTGATTGGGAATCATATAAGGAAAGCAACTGATGCCAATGCCTAGGTAAGAACATATAAAAATGGCAATACTGTATATGAATGGTTTTTTTTCATGTCTTTTTGCCTGTGACAGATATAAAGCAGATGATGGACTCTCGAAGCCGTGAATGGATGTTGTGGGGGGAGTAGCATGCGCCAGAGATACTTTAGATAAATTGTGCCAGGTTAGAACCATCATGAGGGTGGTAATCAGAGGCAATGGGGCTAAATACAGAATATTTGGAACGCTATACCAACGTTGAAAAATAGCTGGGTTGTGCGCCGGGGTCCAGATACTGACAATCACCAGAAAAAAACCAATCAAAATCAGTAGTCCCTGCGCATAATGACTCATTTTCTTTTGTAAGTCCCCCTCACTTTTAATCACAGTCCAGGTTGCTCCCAATAATCCATAGCCACAGACTAACGCGATAGCTGTCATTAATGAGAAAGGCGTAAGCCAATCAATATGATTTAACATCACCGGCTTATCGGGGTTTAGGGATTCAATAAAGCATCCCAAAATAATGCCTTGAAAAAAAGCAGCGGTTATCGATCCAATTGCAAAAGACCAGTTCCAAATTGATTTTGACCGATTTGCTTTAAAACGAAACTCAAAACTGACGCCACGAAAAATCAATGCAATTAACATCATCATGATGGGCATATAGAGCAGCGGTAAGATTTGTCCATACACTGCGGGAAAAGCACCATAAAGCATAGCACCACCAAAGACCAACCAAGTTTCATTTCCATCCCAAATGGGTGCGACTGAGTTCATCATTTGATCGCGCTCTTCTTCGGTATGCGTAAATGGAAACAAAATACCGATACCCAAGTCGAATCCATCTAATATGACATACATCATGATAATAAACGCCAGCAGGCCAGCAAAAATTAATGGAAGCATGATTATTCTCCGGTATTATTGGTCATATACTGAAAATTATGATGTTCGAGCGTATCATCGACTGATTCTGGACCTATTTTGATCGTTTTGAATAAATAAAATAAATAAAAACCAAACACGACGCCGTAAACCAAAACCAACAGAATAATGGATATGATCACTTCGTCTTGAGAAATAGCTGAAATAGCATCATGTGTTCGCATCAAATGATAAACCACCCAGGGCTGTCGTCCAATTTCCGCAGTCAACCAACCAGCAATGGTGGCGATAAAACCAAGCGGTGCCATCAAAAAGCTCCATTTATAAAACCAACGCGAATCATACAAACGGCCTCTTATCCGCAAAAACAACGCGATGATAGCCGTCAGTAACATCAAAAGACCTATACCAACCATCAGACGAAAGGTAAAAAATACTGGTAATGCCCGGGGTTGATCTGCTGGAGCCACTGATTTTAGGCCAATTAATTCCCCATCCCATGAATGGGTATTGACCAAACTTGCCAAACCGGGTATCTCCACTGCGTACAAATTTTTCTGCAAACGCTGTGATGGAATAGCAAATAAAACCAAAGGCGCCCCTTTCTGCGTATCCCAAACCGCTTCCATTGCAGCGGTTTTGAGCGGTTGATATTGTCTCACGTTCAGACCTACCACATCTCCCATATAGATCTGTAATGGTAAAATGATAAGGGCTGCTCCCATGACAAAAGCTAATGATGTTTTTGCAACATCGAAATGTTTTTTAAGCAGTAAAAAATACCCGCAAATCGCTGCAATCACAAAACAGGTTGTGGCATACGAAGCCAAAAGCATATGAATCCAGCGCGCAATAGCCGTTGGGTTAAAGACGACTTGCCACCAATCGGACACGATGTATTTGCCAGCAACAATTTCATAGCCAGCTGGAGATTGCATCCATGAGTTAGCTGAGAGAATCCAAAATGAAGAAACCGTTGTACCGAATGCAACCAATAACGTTGCCATAAAATGCACGGGTGCAGGTACTCGTTTCCACCCAAAAAGCATGACACCCAGAAATCCGGCTTCTAAAAAAAATGCGGTCAAGGTTTCATAGGCAAACAACGCTCCGAGCACATTCCCAAAATTAGATATAAAAGGGCCGAAATTTGTGCCAATTTGATAGGCTAAAACTATCCCAGAAACAACGCCCATTCCAAAAGTAATTGCAAATATTTTAGTAAAGAATTGACAGATCCGAAGATAGACTACATTTTTGCTACTTAGCCACATGATTTCCATCAAGACTAAAAATGTACCCAATCCTAGATTGAGCGTAGGAAATAAAATATGAAATCCTATGCTAACTGCAAATTGAACTCTTGATAGTACTTCAACAATCATCTTAATGCCCCCGCGTCCATTTATGAGATCTCTTCGAGATTGTAAATTTTATTCAAAATCAGTATAGTTGGTTTTTTATAAAATAAGCAATCATATTCTATGACAACACATCAAACGGATGCCCATCTTGCAGCGACCATTATTCATGAAAAACTTCCTGGATTTAAACCTAAAATTGGTATCGTGCTTGGGTCTGGTCTCGGTAATTTTGCAGATCAGATAACAAATCCAACCATCATACCTTATTCTACATTACCTGGTTTTCCACATGGTTCGGTGCATGGTCATGCTGGCAGATTGGTCCTCGGCGAGCTTGGTGGCGTTGGTGTTGTTTGTTTACAGGGTCGAGCGCATGCGTATGAAGGCGCCAATCATGAAGTAGTCAAGACATATATTAGAACCTTGAAATTACTAGGCTGCGAGTATTTCATCGCAACCAATGCCGCTGGCTCCATGCGCTTGGAAATTGGGCCAGGTGAGTTGGTTTTAATTCGAGACCATATTAACCTGCAGCCAGGTAATCCGCTCGCTGGACCAAATGACGAAACCTTTGGCCCTCGTTTTTTTCCGTTAGATAATGCTTACGACCAAACGATGCGCCAAGGTTTGTTAGCCATGGCTAAAGACTTACATATTTCCCTGCATCAAGGGGTTTATATTGCTGTACTTGGGCCAAATTACGAGACAGCAGCTGAAATTAAAGCATTTCAAATGCTTGGTGCCGATATGGTTGGTATGTCAACTGTACCAGAGGTGTTGGTTGCTAACCATTGTGGATTGCGTGTTGCTGTTATTTCAATTGCTACAAACTATGCAACCGGACTGAACACCACCGAGCATAGTCACGATGACGTGGTTAAGACAGCATCTCAAGCAAATGAAAAATTGGGTGCTTTGTTAAAGGCCTTTGTTGACAGGCTTTAATTGACTAAGGTCTGTTGACAATTCATCTTTTGAAGCCTGATGTCCCGTTGCTTGTCCGCGGGACATCGAGCTCTGAATTGTCAACACACCCGAACCAACAACGACAACAGCTTTGCTCGTATAGCTGCGTTTGCTATGTGGCCAGATCAAACTAAACGGTTCAGGAAGAGGTGGTTCCGATGTTTTCTTCTTCACCGATTTTGCTATCGAAATCGAGTAATATACGATTTTCGCTAATTTTATGCGGATCAGGGCGATACTCAGGGATGGAGCCTATGATTTCACGCACACGGATAATCAAGTCATAAAATTGCGTTCTAAATTGTCGTAAACTTGCGTTGAGCATTTGCGCATTGACATCGAATGATTCCATTTTTTCATTTATTTTAGAGACAATCTCTTGACTCAATGGCTGGTTGCTATTGAGATGATCTCTACATAATGAAATAAGCATTTTTTGGCTATGCGCAATTTGCTTATTTTGTTCAAATTCTTGCAAATCAAACTCGTCACCTATTGTAATGAGGTGTTTACGCTCTGTTTCAATCAAATCTTTTGCCCCGCCATGGGTAGGCTCGACCCCTTCCTCTTGATTGGCTGATCCTGAAACCAAGAAATCGATAAAGAGTTTTTGAGCGAACTCTCGATAATCAGATGCCTGGTTCAGAATAATACCATTGAAAATATTTTTAAACGGTACTTGAAGTAATTGGTGATATATGCTGTTTCGGTCACAAACCGCACGCTTCAATTCATCATGACTTAGATGAAAACCAAGCTGAGCAAAAATTCTTTCAACTGTAATTAAACCGTAAGTTGATAACCAAGTTGAGACATCTTCAGCAGTCAGTTCCGATGATTTATCGTCCATCATATTCCTCAGGTTATGATAATTCCCTGTGCAGGATAAGGTTTATTTTTTAGGGCCCACGTGAAGGACGAGTGGTTTGCTCTATTTCCAGTTCGTGCTCATAGCGTTCCATTAAAAATGCGTCAAACGATCTTTCAGGATGTGCTTGATTATCACGCAACGACTCAAACGTCGCTGCATTGATATAAAGTGGTTCAAATCCAGCCTTTGGAATAGCATTTGGTAGCAGTTTAAGTTCATGTGTATTGGGATCTTCTTCAATATACCGCTCTTCATACCGTTCTCTAACGATATTTGGATCCAGCATCAGTCCACCTCCGAAAGCCGGGCTGATTGGAATAGCATGTACTTTTGAATAGATTCGAGCATCAGACCCAATAAAAAAACCGTGCCCATCATCGTCTTGCACGCTCTCAATCCAATCTTTAAAGGCAGTTTGTAATTCTTCTTGAAATGACTTCATTTTCTCAGGGTCGTTTTCGAACAGGTGTGGCACATGATCGGTCACCCATTTTGTTTCCAAGACTCCCTGGTCGTCTAATGTTGTAAAATATTTTAAATCAGGCAAATCAAGCGGCTCTTCTCCTTGTATTTTGCGCTCCAGCCAATTGTATACTCGCGAAGTATAAGCAGGATCACCCCATAATTTCATACCTTTTGCCAACGCTTTCCCGCTATCGCCTAAATACTTACCCGCTTGAAGTTTATAAGATTCGGTTTTGGCAGCAACCAACCTTCCAAGCGCCTCAAATCTGGGCATTGCGTCCATCATTGCACTGTATAAAGTTGATTGGGGATGAACACCTCGCCCCCCTTGTCGCTCCTCTCTATAATGTTTTGCAACCAGTCCTTGTTGCTCGCGAATTGTTTGCTGCTGTTCTATGTGCTTTTTAAAAGAGTTGGTTCTTCGAGCATTTTCAAGAGCCATTTCATCAAGTTTTAATTTTTCTTGTCTTAAAAAATTTTGTTTACTCTCGGCTTCTTTTTGCAGGTTCTGCTTTAAATTATCTTCTGTTATCTTATGTTCGTCAGGCATGCGATCTCTCCGGAATAAATTAGTCCACTATTGCTGTGTTTACTCATTGTAGTGATACAACGTCGTTACCATCGTAACACCCCAGGTTGTGGATAATTTTGATTCAAATTAAATCAAATTCATACCACGTCATCCTGAACGCAGTGAAGGAACTCCTAAATTTGGCTCAAACCAAGTCAATTGAAGATCCTTCACTATGTTCAGGATGACGTACCTGGGGAGTTACTTACCATCACACAAGGTCATAAAATACAATTTGTTTGCTTCATTATAACACAAAAAAGTCGGGCTTTCATCCCAATCACTCAGGACATACTGGCGATAATTTCCCCATTTGTCAGTATGTTGGGTCATGCCTGGTTGATGAATATGGCCATGAATAACGGTACGGACTTTTAATTGAAACAATTGCTTGGACATCGCAGCTGGCACGATCAATAGTTTTTTGGCCGATTTCATGCTCGCTTGACTGTACGCCCTTACTTGATTAGTGCACCGTTCACGAAATCGGTATGGGATTCGTAAAAACAAGGCGGAAAACAGCTGGTTTCTTGTCAAACGTCGGAGTCGCTGATGACTTTTATCATCAGTACAATAGTGGTCACCATGCACCAGTAAAACACGCTCTTGTCCAAGCTGAATCGTGGTTGCGTCCGCCAATCGTTGCATGTTTGCTCGGGCTAAAAATCGCTTCCCTAATAAAAAATCACGGTTACCGGGTATAAAAAAAAGCCGGACCCCTTGTGTTGCTAACCAAGCAAGTTGATCGGCAATTTCTCCACTCCATGCGTTGATCGCGTCATCTCCAGGCCACACATGAAAAAAATCACCTAAAATGTACAACGATTTGGTTTGACCTGCTGCCCATTGAATAAAGGCTCGAAAGCGTTCGCTGATGGCTGGCATCTCAGGGTGTAAGTGGAGGTCGGAAATAAAAACCGCTTCGTTCATCTCTAAAATCCAGGCTAATGAGGACCGATCAACGGCTCGATTTTAATGCGCTCATCCTGAAGGAAAATTTGACATGGAACTGCGCTTGGCTTCATGACGTCACTTAAGCAATAATAACCAGCGATTGCGACCAGTTCAGCATCTAAAGATTGACAAAAAATCCGCGCCTGTTTATCTCCGGCGATACCTGCCAATGCTCGCCCGCGTAAGGCACCGTAGACATGAATATTGCCATCTGCCAACAACTCAGCTCCATGACTAACCGAAGAAGTGATCACCAAGTCCCCCCCTTTACTCACCATTTGCTGTCCTGAACGGACTGGATGGGTAAAAAGTTTGGTTTTTATGCCATCAGAGATCTGTGGGGACTGCGCAGATTCTGGTTGTGAATTAAATAAAGACTTGTCATGATGTGTTGAGGCGGTTAATACAGGCAACCGTTCTGCATCAGCCAAACGAGCGAGCTCGGCTGGACCACCTTGAATTGCAACCGGAATCATACCGTGGTTTCGCAAGCATTGACAAAAAGAAGCCAAATTAAATTGATTATTGTGAATGGCTGAACAATCGATGACGACGGGAGCATTATCAAACAATCTGGGTGCTTGAAGCACAACGTCAGCCAGTTGTTCAGCAAATAGATGTTGATCATCACTTAAAAGCTGCACAACCGTTAGCGTATAAAGCCTGCCTTTTAATTTAAAGGTTTGTGCTTTCAATATATTATCAGTCATGGCTTGCGTACCTATGCTCAAATATCGATTTATTGTTTATACTACCATGATGTATCTAATAACAGAAGGGAATCACCATGGAGAAAATATGGTTAGATCAATATCAGCAAGGCGTACCCCATCAAATTGATACGCATGTTTATTCATCACTAACCGCATTATTTGATGACTCATTTGTCAAATTCTCCCAAAATCCTGCTTATGAAAACATGGGCACGGTAATCACCTATCAGGATCTGGAGGAAAAAAGTCGACATTTTGCTGCCTATTTGCAACAGTTAGGCGTGGTGAAAGGTGCTCGGGTTTCGATTATGATGCCGAACATTTTGCAATACCCGATTGCCTTGTGTGGAGTTCTCCGTGCTGGTTTGGTTGTGGTAAATACCAACCCGCTTTATACCATGGATGAGTTTATTCATCAGACAAAAGACGCTGAATCGGAAGTGGTGGTTGTGTTAGCTAACTTTGCGCACATTGTCCTAAGAGCTCGTTCCTATTTGCCAAATTTAAAGCACATTATTGTAACAGAGTTAGGAGATGCCTTTCCCAAGGTGAAGCGGATATTGGTTAACGCTTTCGTTCAATACATCAAACGAATGGTGCCTGATTATGCGCACATGCAACACATTAAATTTAATGATGCCATGGCCAACGGCGCTTCCTCCTCATTTTCTCCTGTCACGCTGAAACACGATGACACAGCCTTTCTTCAATATACTGGAGGAACAACGGGGGTATTAAAAGCCGCAAAATTATCCCATAAAAATATAGTAGCGAATCTTCTCCAAGCATCAGCTTGGATTTCACCCGTTATCAACGGGGGGCATGACATTGTTGTCACGGCATTGCCTATGTACCATATTTTCTCTTTAACCGCCAATTGTCTTACCTTTATGAAAATAGGTGCAAAAAATATACTAATTACCAATCCACGAGATACCAGACGATTCATCAACGAAATAAAAAATATTGAGTTTACTGCATTTACGGGGGTGAACACCCTGTTTAACTCACTTTTAAACCATCCTCATTTTAAAAAAATAAACTTTTCAAAATTAAAACTGGCACTGTCTGGCGGGATGGCGTTGCAAAAAAGTGTTGCCTTGCAATGGCGCCAAGCCACCAACGCACCGATTTTGGAAGCTTATGGACTGACAGAGGCAAGCCCGGCCATTTCAATTAACCCCCTGTTTATCAAAGAATATAATGGCAGTGTTGGTTTGCCGTTACCCTCAACAGATGTGTCGATTCGTAATGAGCAAGGCGAAGAGGTGCCGTTAGGTGAAACCGGTGAACTATGTGTCAGCGGTCCACAAGTGATGACAGAATATTGGCAGCGGCCGGATGAAACCAAACAAGTATTTTGGGCTGATGGATTTTTGCGAACTGGGGATGGTGCCCGAATGGATGGCTTGGGATATATCCATCTCGTTGATCGGATCAAAGACATGATCTTGGTTTCTGGATTTAATGTCTATCCAAACGAAGTTGAACAAGTGATATCTCAACTGCCGAAAGTACTTGAGGTTGGGGTAATTGGTGTACGTAAACCGAGTGGTGGGGAAGATGTCAAAGCCTGCATTGTCAAGCGGATATCTTCACTCACTGAAGAGGAGGTCATTGAACACTGTCAACAACACTTAACTGCGTATAAAATACCAAAGATTATTGAATTTTATAGTGACCTGCCAAAATCAAATGTAGGAAAAGTATTAAGGCGCTCTTTAAAATAGCCCAGAGGTTAATGACACTAACTTAAGCTCGACTCAAGCCCTTGCTAACAATATCTTTGCCTCAGGGCAAGTTGTTGATAGGCCCTTGTTATCATAGAAAAATTTGGGTATCCTTTTTCAAAGATCACCCTAAATTCTGCAGCCGAATCTTAGGAGTATAGAGGATATCTCATATGACCATTGTTGCCCGTTTTGAAATACCCTATATTCAAATTCTCAATGAAGAAGGTAAAATTTGTGGTCCTCTACCTGGTTTTACTGAAGACAAAACCACATTAATTCAATTGTATCGCGTCATGGTTGCGACCCGCTTATTTGACAAACAAGCCATCGCACTTCAGCGCACCGGTAAAATGGGCACGTATGCCCCCATTCATGGCCAGGAAGCGATTTCCACGGCCATTGGCCATGCGCTGGAACAACAAGATGTTTTTCTCCCTTATTATCGTGATTACGCCGCCCAATTCCAACGGGGTGTTAAAATGTCTGACATTCTGACGTATTGGGGTGGTGATGAAAGAGGCAGCCAGTTTGATTCTAAATCTCGTGATTTACCCATCAGTGTCCCGATTGCTTCTCAATGCTTACATGCCGCAGGTGTTGCTTTTAGTATGCAATATCGCAATCAATCGCAGGTTACCCTCGTATGTCTGGGGGATGGAGGCACATCAGAAGGTGATTTTTATGAGGCTATTAATGTGGCGGGGGCTTGGAATTTACCCCTTGTATTCGTTATCAATAATAATCAATGGGCTATTTCTGTGCCAACTCACAAACAAACCAGGGCAAAAACATTAGCACAGAAAGCCATTGCAGCTGGTTTCAATGGTATTCAAATCGATGGGAATGACATTCTGGCTGCGCGCCAAATTGTTGGTGAAGCGATAGATAAAGCACGAGCTGGCGAAGGTCCGACACTGATTGAAGCGTTGTCTTATCGTTTGTCCGATCACACCACCGCGGATGATGCCACCCGTTATCAACCGGAAAGCGATGTTGCTGAAGCACGAATAAAAGAACCCATTTCTCGATTCAAAACTTTTTTGGAGACCCATATTGGGTGGAGTCAACAACAAGAAGATGATTTAATCAAAGGCTGCGGCGAGCAAGTTCAGCTGGCGGTTGATGAATACTTAAATCGCCCCCCCCAACCGGTTAGTAGCATGTTTGATTACCATTTCGCAACCCTACCTGATTATTTAATAGAACAACGCGCCATGGCAATGGAGTATCAATCAAATGCCTGACATCACCTTGGTTGAAGCGGTAACGCAAGCATTGGCTTATGAATTAGCTCATGACGAAAATGTGGTTGTTTTTGGGGAAGACGTTGGTAAAAATGGCGGTGTGTTCCGGGCGACGGTTGGATTACAAGCGCGTTTTGGTGAACAACGAGTTTTTGATTCACCTTTAGCTGAATCCATGATTGCAGGACTCGCTGTTGGCATGTCGACTCAAGGTATCAAACCCGTTGCAGAGTTTCAATTCATGGGGTTCATTTATCCGGCAATGAATCAAATCATCGCACATGCTGCCAGGATGCGCAATCGAACAAGGGGTAGATTGCATTGTCCCATCGTTTTTAGGGCACCCTTTGGTGGTGGGATCCGTGCGCCAGAACATCATTCCGAAAGCACAGAAGCATTGTTTGCACACATCCCCGGTCTCCAAGTGGTGATTCCCTCTTCACCAAGAAGAGCGTATGGCTTACTATTGGCTGCCATTCGTAATCCTGACCCGGTCATTTTTTTAGAACCAAAACGAATTTATCGTCTCGTTAAACAACCAGTTGTGGATGATGGTCAAGCACTTCCTTTGGGGAGATGCTTTACCTTAAGAGAGGGAAACGATGTCACATTGATTAGTTGGGGGGCCAGTATGCATGAAACGCTGCAAGTAGCGACTCAATTATCTCAAGAAGGCATCTCCTGCGAAGTCATTGATGTAGCCACTATCAAACCTTTGGATATCGAAACCATCATCCTGTCCGTTCAAAAAACAAAACGATGCGTGATTGTGCATGAGGCTGCTAAAACCTGCGGCGTTGGGGCTGAGATCAGTGCTTTGCTGATGGAACATTGTTTCTCCGATTTAGTGGCACCCGTCCAACGGATCACGGGTTATGATGTGGTGATGCCCTACTTTCAACTTGAAAAACAATATATTCCCAGTGTCGAGCGCATCAAATCCACCGTTTTAGGAGTGCTGTAAATGGACATTTTTAAATTACCAGATCTTGGTGAGGGTTTGCCCGATGCCGAAATACATGAATGGTATGTGAAGGAAGGTGATACCGTGCTGGCGTTTCAACCCTTAGCATCGATGGAAACAGCCAAAGCGGTTGTTGATGTACCTTGCCCACAAAGTGGCGTCATTAAAAAACTGTTTGGCCAACCTGGGGACATCATTAAAACTGGTGAGCCCTTTGTTGGTTTTGAAACTGCAGCCAGTGAACAACAGGATAAAGGAACCGTGGTTGGTAACCTAGAAGAAAGTGCTGAGGTGAGTGAAGACTTTTTTATCATTGGCTCTGGAAATGAACACGCAAGCGGCAAGACAACCCCAAGCGTGCGTTTTTTGGCCAAAAAACTGGGGGTGGATTTAAATCAGATCACGGGATCAGGGGAACATGGGATCATCACCCGTGAAGATGTTGAAAAAATTGCTGAGCAACAAGCCCAACCACCTGCTGGATATATACCATTGCGTGGTGTCAGACGAGCGATGTTAAATAGCATGATACAGGCCAATCAAGAAGTCGTACCGGTTTCAATTTTTGACGAAGCGAATTTGGCCAGTTGGTCAGAGAAAACAGATATCACTGTGCGCATCATTCGTGCTATATGTCATGCGTGTGAGGTAGAGCCTGCACTGAATGCGTGGTTTGATGGTAAACATCATGCTCGTAAATGCTTTGATTCAGTCCATCTTGGATTAGCAATGGATCAAGATGAAGGCTTGTTCGTACCGGTCATTCATAACGCAAATACCCAAACAGATCAAGCACTAAGGGTAATAATTGATGAATATAAAAGAGCAGTACATGAACGAACCATCGCCACTGATAAATTAAAAGGCGCCACCATTACCCTCTCTAATTTTGGTAAATTTTCTGGGCGATTTGCGAGTCCAATTATTGTGCCGCCAATGGTAGCAATTGTCGCAGTTGGACGACTATATGAGGGCGTTATCAGTGCTGAAGGCCAAATTAAAACCGCGCGCCTCTTGCCGATTTCACTGAGTTTTGATCATCGTGCTGTGACCGGTGGCGAAGCAACCCGATTTTTAGGAGAGGTTATTAAAGCGCTCGCCTAAGGGAATCTAGGTTTTTTTGACAATTCATCATCTGAAACCCGATGCTCCGGGACTTGTTCGCGGGGTTGAGTATCATCCTATCTTGTTTTTTTTGCAATACGTTCACACAAAGCAGCTAAACGGCATCCGGCCAAGGCGATTTGGCGGCTGGAAACACGTTGTGTCATCCGCTGATAAGCCGGGCTCGGTTCGCCACTTTTAGGTAGTATATAAACGAAATCAATAGCCAGCTGATGTGACTCATCGGCCCAATTCCTCGGATTCAAAGCAATTTTATTTAAACGACAACCCCATTTTTTTTCAAGTTTTCTTGCAATGTCTTTCACATCCGCTTGATGATCGCGACATTTTTTATACAAGAGACCACCTCCCCTATCCCAATATTCATGCAGATTTTTGGCAATTGAAGTTTGATATAACAAAACCAAATTCCCGCCTTGGTCGCCCTCAGGATTATGACGACTGACACGTGTAATCGCATGCAAGGGTTGATGCAGATCACCGACCACATGCCACAAAATCCTCACGGCAATTGCTTGATTTTTTGGTGATGATTTAGTGTTTTCTAAAACTGCTGTTGCCTGTTGAATGGCAATGACAGCATTCATTTTTTTGGGGTGGGGCTCGGTGCTGCCATCCATACTATAAGGTATATCGATATAATGCATTGGTTTAAAAACATGATTATGATCACCATACAGTCTATCTAGCCAGGTAGCGGCATTCACTAAGTCACCGGGTTGATGATGAGAATGAAGCCATTTATTTTTTTGAATAAAGATCCGCTTTGTTTCAGGGCTCATGTAATCACAAGCAATTTGCGCAATTACTTGATGCCCCAACGCATTCCAGGACAAAAGAGGGGAACTATAATAAAAAATCAACAAAAAAATTAAACGAAGTTTATTCATCGCTCGCTTCTAGTTAGTATGGTTGGGGGGATGTGTCAATAAATCTTTTTCATAGCCAAGTAATTCCCGCCTTGAGGCACAGATGTTGTCGGCAATGGCTTAGGTCGGAGGTCTTTCGCAAACCTTTGAAGGCCACGAATGGCTTCAAAGGTTTGCGAAAGACTTGTTGACGGAAGACCTTGCTCGCACTGATTTCGTTTGGGAGAGAATTCATTGGGATAAGCTTTTTGTATCATACTAAAACCATATGTGTTTTGTATATGGCAATGGGATAGCCGTGGGATGTGCCGTGCCCCTTGCCATGGCATCCAGATAATGCCATAATCCGTTCAAATAATCGTCATCCCCAGTCTCCCTATGTCTAAATTGAAATGCGCCGTGATCGGTGTAGGCTATCTTGGCCGTTTTCACGCCCAAAAATATCAGATGTTAGATGATGCAACCCTGGTTGCTGTTTGTGATGTGAATCCTGATGCTTGTGAAACCGTTGCAAGCGAACTACAAGTCAGCGCCTACGTCAATTACCGTGATTTATTTGGCAAAGTAGACGCTGTGAGTATTGCGGCCACAACGCAAGAACATTTCGCCATCGCGCGTGACTGTATTGCCCATGGCATCCATGTGCTCATCGAAAAACCCATCACAGAAACTGTTCAACAAGCCAACGAATTGATTGGGCTAGCAGCGCAAAAGCACGTTAAATTACAAGTGGGACATTTAGAGCGTTTTAATGCTGCACGATTAGCCTTAGAGCCGTACCTTCACAAACCTTTGTTTATTGATTCACATCGTCTGGCACCCTTTACCCCGCGTGGTGCGGATGTCAATGTAATTCTTGATTTGATGATCCATGACATCGATATGATTCAGGCCATGGTAAAAAGCCCGATTGTCACCATTGATGCCCAAGGCGCGCCTGTTTTATCAAAATCAATTGACATTGCCAATGCCAGAATCACCTTTGAAAATCATTGTGTTGCCAATGTCATTGCCAGCCGAGTGAGCTTTAAAACCGAGCGAAAAATGCGTATATTTCAACCAACATCCTATATATCAATTGACTATCATCAAAAACAATTCGCCATTTTTGAAAAAGGAGATGGAGAAATGTTTCCCGGCATTCCGAATGTGGCCAGTCAAACATTTGCATTTCAACAAGGTGATGCTTTATTGGATGAAATTAAAGCGTTTGTGCAGTGTATTCACGAGAATACCTCGCCCTTGGTCACTGGTGAACAAGGATGCGCAGCGCTCGCAACCGCAGCTCGAATCACGGATTTAATTGATAGCAATTTGCGCTTTCGCTATGAAACCGCATAAACGAATCGTTGTTGTCGCGGGTGAAGAATCCGGTGATAAGCACGCAGCAACTTTTATCAAGGAATTATTGGCGACAAATCCCCATCTACAGATCAGCGGCATCGGTGGCCAGCATATGCAGGAGGCCGGTGTTGACCTCATCAGTGACTTGGCTCGTCATGGTGTCACCGGTGTTTCGGAAGTCATTCAGCATGCTGTTGTCATCCGACGTGCTTACCAAGCAATTAAAACGCACTTGCAGACCGCAAAACCCGATTTATTAATTTTGGTTGATTATCCTGGATTTAATCTGCGTTTAGCAAAATATGCTAAACAGGTGCTGGGAATTCAAATACTTTACTATATTAGCCCGCAAATTTGGGCTTGGAAAGCCAATCGCATTCACACCATTCGCGCGAACGTAGATAAAATGGCGGTTATCTTACCATTTGAAAAAGCTATTTATGAAAAAGCACAGGTTCCTGTTGCTTTTGTCGGACATCCTTTGGTTAAAAACCTGGTGATAAATAAAGCAGTTGACGCATTAAAATTAGAATTGGGTTTGCCATTAAATAAACAATTGATCGCCATGTTGCCAGGTAGTCGAACCAATGAGATTGAGCGTTTAATGCCCGTGTTACGGGATACGGCCATGAAGCTGTTGTCTGAATTACCTGATTTACATATTGTCATACCGGTGGCAAGAAGCGTGAAAAGAGAGTTGATTGAGTCCCATCTTGCAACGACCACCCTACCATTTACATTAATCCAAGAGCAAGCCGTTGAAACAGTGCATTGTAGTGATTTTGCAGTGGTGGCATCGGGTACTGCATCCTTAGAATGCGCGCTGCTTGGAAAACCCATGTGTATTATCTATAAAGTTTCCAAACTCACGGCTATCGCGGCAGCCAAACTGGTTCGTATCCAATACAGCGGTCTCTGTAATTTGCTAGAAAATAAAATGATTGTGCCAGAATTACTTCAATATGATTGCACAGCCACTGAATTAACCCGGTGTATTTTAGACATCATGAAAAATCCTGAACGCGCATCGCACATGGTACAACGACTGGAGCGATTAAAAAATTCGCTGTCTAATGAGAAATCTGATTGCACGATCAGCGCATTAATTGAAAGTATGGTTTAAATGCTATAATTAAATTAATTAAACGATCAAGGCTGTAACTACATATGGACAAAGATCAAATATAGGTTGGCCTCAGCCTAATGGCGCTGCCTTAAAAAACGTTCGGGCTGACGAGGCTAACGCCTCTCCTCAGCCCAAACGAATCGAAGTAAATTTAGACAACTAATCCTTAAGGCAGCGCCATTAGGCCAAGGCCCAACCTATGCATGTTTTATCTGTCTATACAAGCGTTGCACCCACGATAGAGAGAATTGAAAATGGCTATCCCAAATTATGATACATTGCTGGATCCAACCGCGTATTTTAATGATTCGGGTCAAGGATCGCTTGAGTTTAAAGAGTTCAATTTGTATCAGATATTACAATTGGATAAGGATTTTTTTGAAACTTATGATGAAATGGTATTTAAAAAACATCTTAGAAATCTTATGCGCAAATACAAACAAGATGGAGACTTGAACAAAACAATATGGGCTCAGATTCAGTCAGCTGCCAATTACCTAAGGATTGAAAAAAATAGAGTGTTCTATTTAAAAAATGAAATAGCTCCCAAAGCTGATGTGGGTAACACTGATTTAGACAAATGGCTTGAAATGAATGAACCAGAAGAATCGTCTTCATTGGCCGCTTTAGAAGAGCGAGTTAACAGGCACAATAGACAGGCAGCAAATGCAGATGATAATTTTGCTGAGATTCTCCACGAATATTCTTTTATTTGCGACCAATATCCCAAAAGTCTCGAGAGAAATCCATCAACCAGAGCCAGAAAGGTATATGATTTTTTTGATAGAATTAAAATAGCCGCAGCATCTGGTGATAATTATTTTCAATTAGCAGAATTTTGTAGGCAATACCGAAGCAATCAAGTTAATGAGAGGTTTGAGTTTTATCAATTTGCGGCTGGTTTAAGGCACCCACAATCTATGGTGATTGTCGCACAGGCTGGGTTTCGTGGTCAGTTAGTTCCTTTTGCGATTGCAGTTCCCTGGGCAATTACTTGTCTTTACTGTCTTCATCAGTTCATTTTACCAAAACTTAAAAATAAACAAATTAGTACGTATGAACAAACATACCGTCTTCTGCAGGAGGAAAAATTGGGAAGTGTTTTCCCCATACCTGGTACCACAAAATTTAATTTACTGGTTTCTGAAAAAATAAGTGGGTTTGAAAGAGCAGCATTTTCAAAGAAAACAATATGGTTCATAATTTCGCCGAATACTTTTGATCGATACAAAGCTCCGATTAGACGCAATGCAATAGATGAATCTAAAACATTGGAACAAACACCCCATGCTGATGGATCAGTTACTCATCCTGATAATCCTCCTACAGCAACTCATGCACAATCTATATCTGCTGCGCTTGAAAAACTCCGTCAATTGAATATAAATTCCCCAACCGATTCTAAATTCAAGATTATAAAGATTCTTGATGGCTTAGTAGAACAAAAGAAAAAAAACCCTCATAAACAATTGGTCGTCAATAAAGCAGAGTTTTATCTGCATCTAAAACACGTAAGCGAAGAACCACAATCAAAACAAAACAGTTTCAAAAATTTTCTGGCAACCGTTGCTGCTGTCTTCTTAGGTTTGTGTATCCCTATAGCATGGAGCGCTTATCGGCGCGGAGCGCCAGGATTGTTTTTTACTGAAGGTGGTGCTAAACAACTCGCAGAAGTCGCCCTCTATGAGATTCAATCCAATCGCAAACCAACGAAATAACTTACAATTTAACTGCTCATAAGGTGATACTAACAAGTGAGAAATGGATCCCGGACATTAAGGGTTGCTAATGCTCGTAAACTCGCACAGCATCCCTAAACTCCGGGACGACATTCATTGGAAAACCAATATAGAAGATGCGGCACTAGGCAACTAAAGTCTAGAACAGGTAGGTTTCAGCATATCAATTGTATCTCCAAGTAATACAGTCACCATGCCGCAATCAACGGTGTTGATTACTTGAATATTCCGTTGCCGATAGTTTTTTAATATCGATCGATGAGGGAAATGATAACGATTGCCTAGACCATATGAAACAATGGCATAAATCGGCGCAACGGTCTCTAAAAAAGACGGGGTTGAAGAGGTTTTGCTGCCATGGTGGGGAACGATCATCACGGAAGACTTTAATTGAGATTTGTAGGTTGTTACCAAATATTGCTCTGCTGGTTGCTCGATATCACCGGTCAATAACCAGGATCCTGCTTGATTTTTTACTTGTAAAACACAAGACGTGTTGTTTTTACTTTTCAAATTATCAGCAATTGAAAAAAAATGAAATATAACACCATCCCATGTCCAGTCTGGATGGCGATGACATGAATATCCTTTCTTATAAAAAGTGGGGTTATCAACAATCAATTGTTTCACATGAAAGGCTTTTTCGATCGAGGCTAACCCGCCGCGATGATCTAAATCTGGGTGACTAATAATTATTTTATCCAGCGATCGAATCCCTTGGGAACGTAAATAAGGAATAATCGTACGTGCTCCCATGTCAGAGCCGCGATAAAACTTGGGCCCGGTATCATAAATGAGTTGATGATCTGCTGTTTGCACTACAATGGCCAAACCTTGGCCTACATCTAACACACTCATACGCGCTTCGCCCGCCTGAACGCGAGGATATTTGGGAAATACGCCAACAAGACCTAGGATCAAGATTGCGCCTCTCAGGTGTCGTATGGGCAAAAAAACCAAAATGCTCATCGCAATCATCAAGGCCAATGGCGAGATAATTTGGTAGTATTGAAAACTTAGATTCATGCCTGACAATGAATCAACCCAGTTTAAGTAATCTAGCATAACATCAACCGCAAAATGCAACATGCTTGTCAGAAGACTTATTTCAAACCATTGCCCCAAAAGCGCAGTGACCAATGACAAAGGGACCAAGACAAATCCAACCCACGGAATGGCAGCAAGATTTGCAGCGAGTCCATTCACCGCCCCATATGCAAACCAAAATAACGACAAAGGCATTAATCCGAACAAGCAACCCAATTGAATCACGAAAACCTTACCTAGGCCGGTCACTTGAAAACGTTGATTTATTACAATCAAGATGGCAACCGCAAGAAACGATAAATACAGTCCAGGTAACAGAACCGCATGAGGTTCTAAGCACAAGACTATCAATAAACCATATCGCCATGCTTGCCATTGGGTAAATCGTTGATTAATAAAATAACGGATAAACATGAACAAACAAGCAAACAATGACCGTTGGGCAGGCACAGCAAAACCTGATAATAATGCATAACACAAAGCCATAAGCATCGCCACCACGGCAGCAGCCTTTTGGGCGGGAATCCGCAAACAAATTCGACCCATACGACACCAAATCCATTTGGTTAGGCTAAAGCCAACTCCAGCCATCAATCCGATATGTGCGCCTGATATCACCATCAAATGGGTGGTACCGGTGTGACGAAACAAATCCCATTCTGACTGATGAAGATGTGTCGTGATCCCTAAAGTCAATGCTTGTAAAATGCCCAGTGTTTTTTCATTCAAATTGAGATTTTCTAACTGATAAGCTAGGTGTTGTCTAAGCGCCAGCAATCGATTTTGTTGGCTATGCTGTAGTATCAACCGAAACGTTCGAGATTTTGTTGATCCTATCCATTGTATATGTCTTGCTTGTAACCAACTGACATAATCAAAGCTACCAGGATTACCAATATTTCTAGCTCGATTGATTTTGGCTTGAACAAACCAATACTCTCCAACTTTTAAATCAGGACAATGGTCGAAGCAAGATAACAATAAATTGGCTCTGACTGGATGCGCATTGAGACTATCCACTGCAAATTGAAATTGTGTTTTGCTGGTGGATACATTGGGGATTGATTCAACATAACCCGTGAGCTCAGCCCGTGGAATCATGATTTTTTTTGGTAATCCTTGATCCATCACCCACCACTGATGCAACGACGACCACAAAAAGGCAGCTACAAAGGCTAAAACCAAGTTCAATCTCGGTCTAAAAAATAACAATAGCAGGATCATCAGGCAGGGAAGAATATTTTTTGTGTAATAAAAAATCATCCCGGCACAAAAGCAGAGAATTTCCATATCATGTGTTGGTTGGACTTACCTAGGTTGAGACTGTACAACAGATACATATTATTCTCAAATATTTCGGAGAATCCATTTCTCGACTTTATGCAAAATCCATAACTGCTTGTAGACGTTTTCCATGGATGAAAGAGCATTCATCCATGAGATGAATATGTCATATATCAATAGTTTTCATCATTCTTCCAAACATATTAGTTAGGAAGAATTAGATCATTACTCTAGGGTTTGTTGACAATTCATCTTTCGAGGCCCTACTTCCCGCTGCTTGTCCGCGGGATACAGAGATCTTGCTCAAGGCACAGCAATATTGTAGTAAAACAGATCGATATGGATCCCGCGAACAAGTCGCGGGACGTGGAGATCTGAATTGTCAACAGACCCTAGCTATGCAGCAATTATGTTTAGCAAATTTGTGGAGATGCATCAGTTTTCGGGGGGGGGGGGGGATATCTCACATTGAGTAATTAATGCGCCGTTTGATGGGCAGCCCTGAAGCGTCGAGGTATATACCTTCTCATTTAATGTAAATCTGAATATAATCCTAATTTTCTGGAGACAGTGATGATAAAAAAAAGCATATTATTTTTTTTCTGCGGTGTATCGATGATGTTTACAAATGCGTATGCAGTGACAACGCACGTCTTGCGCTTGGGTAGTGGGATTGAGTATGTATTACCTGTCAATGAACCACAGCTACTTGCCAATCCGTTTTTATGGACAATTAAAATCACTTGTACCATAAAAAGTGAACAAGAGAACAATTTGATATCATTTAAGGTGACAAAAAAAACCGGCACCTTCAATGGAGCAAAATTTTCTGTGGGTGACTCCATGAGAATTAATTTACATCCAAATGACAAGATACAGATCACCGCTGTTTCGGGTGGAGAAGTTGAATTACTGAATTTGAGTAATCAAGTTATTCGAGCAGAATGCGAAGTATCTTGATGGTTTTTATTTAACCCCCTGACGATGGTCAGTACCGTTTAATACAAACCGCCAAGTTAGGCTCTGTTGACAATTCGAGTTTCGACGCCTTGCGAACAACTCGCGGGGCGTCGGGTTTAAATGGCGGGTTGTTAACAGGCGCTAATGATCTCGAGTTGCAGAAAATTGTATTTTTGGATAACGTTCCTCTGCCATCGACAAGTTTACCCGGGTTGGGGCTAAATAGATTAAGGTATCGCCTCCATCTAAAGCCAAATAATCAAACGCTTTGGCACGAAAATCAGCCATCGATTTATCATCCTCAGCATAGACCCAACGGGCGCACGAGACGCTAACCGGTTCATATACGCAATCAACTTTATATTCATGTTTTAACCGATGGGCAACGACATCAAATTGCAACACACCCACCGCACCTAAAATTAATTGGTTACTATTCAGTGGTCTAAACACTTGGGTTGCACCCTCTTCTGATAATTCGATGAGCCCCTTCAGCAGCGCTTTACTTTTCAAGGGATCTTTGAGTCGCACAAGACGAAATAACTCTGGCGCAAAATTGGGGATCCCTTTAAACTTCAACAATTCACCTTGCGTGAAAGTATCACCAATACGAATCGTCCCATGATTATGGAGCCCAATAATATCACCAGCCAACCCAGTTTCAGCTTGCGAGCGATCACCAGCCATGAAGGTCAGTGCATTTGCGATTTGAACATCTTTACCAATACGCAAGTGAGTTAGTTTCATTCCTTTTTTAAATGTACCTGAGCAAATGCGCATAAAGGCAATGCGGTCTCGATGTTTGGGATCCATATTGGCTTGTATTTTGAACACAAAACCTGAAAATGCCTCTTCATCGGGATTGACGATTCTTTCCAACGCTTCTCTTGGTGTTGGACATGGCGCATATTGAGCAAAATCATCCAGCAATTCTTTGATGCCAAAATTATTAATGGCAGACCCAAAATAGACAGGCGTCATTTTGCCCGATAAATAAGAATCCAAATCAAAGGCATGAGAAGCACCTTTGACCAAGTCGATTTCTTCACGCAACTCAAGTGCCGTTTCCCCCAGATGCTCATCTAACTCAGGGTTATTCAAACCGTGAATAGCCAGTGCTTCTTGTTTTTGTGTGTTTTTACCTGACTGATATAAGTAGATGGTATCCTGATATAGATGATAGATCCCTTTAAATCGTTTACCCATGCCAACAGGCCAAGTGATGGGGGCACATTTAATTTTGAGAATGGTTTCCACTTCATCTAATAAATCGATGGGCTCACGACCTTCTCGATCTAATTTATTAATAAAAGTCATGATCGGCGTATCACGCAAACGACACACATCCATCAATTTAACGGTTCTTTCTTCCACCCCTTTCGCCACGTCAATGACCATTAAAGCAGAGTCAACGGCCGTGAGTGTTCGATAGGTGTCTTCAGAAAAATCTTCATGACCCGGTGTATCTAATAAGTTCATGACGTGCTGCTGGTGAATGAACTGCATCACGGATGTCGTAATAGAAATTCCTCGCTCTTTTTCCATTTCCATCCAGTCTGAGGTTGCATGCCGGGTCGCTTTCCGTCCCTTCACGGTCCCTGCTAACTGAATCGCACCACCATACAATAACAGCTTTTCAGTTACCGTTGTTTTGCCAGCATCAGGATGAGAAATAATAGCAAACGTTCTTCGTTTGCGAAAATTTTGATAAAAATCATGCATAATTTAACCCAAAATCGTTACCTAAAATATTGATTTACTTGTTCTCCACTTACCTCTGCCAATGTTTTAGGCCACCAACGGGGTGATTTGTCTTTGTCGATTAGTACAGCGCGTACACCTTCATAAAAATCGTGGGATTGCATGAAATGTTGAACCAAACGATAATCCAACGCCAAACAATCAGCAAGCGTGCGCTCACGTGCCCATTTTAATTGTTGCAGCGTTATTTTCAAGCTCAACGGAGATTTTGAATTTAAATTATTCACAATCTCCAAGCACCAAGGACTCCCCTTTTCTGTCAATCCCTTGATGATGGATTCAACATCTTCTGCGCTGAAATAGGTGGCGATCATGTCTCTTAATTCTGCAATTGAAGAAGGTAAAACCGGTTTAATAAACTGCTGCAAACAAGCTGTCACCTGTTTGGGAGCATCAAACGATAGATCGGCCGCAATCAATTCTTTTAATACCTTATCCATGTCGGCTGCTTTGACAACATGTTTGATGAGACCTAATTCATAAGCATCCTCGGCACCCAAACGATTACCGGTTAATCCCAAATAAAAACCAACATGGTCAGGACATCGATTCAATAGATAACTGGCGCCAATATCCGGAAAAAACCCGATCGCGGTCTCGGGCATCGCGAAAACAAAGCGTTCACTGGCAACTGGATGGGAACCATGCAGTGAAATACCAACCCCACCACCCATGGTCAGACCATCCATGAGTGCAATATAAGGCTTTGGGTAATCATGAATCAGCTGATTGAGTTGATATTCATGATAAAAAAATTCTAACTGTTGCCGGGATTTATTTTTCCCCGCATCATACAACCAGCGAACATCCCCGCCTGCACAAAACGCTTTACCATCCGTGGCCAAAACCACAACTGCATGAATAGTATCATCTTTGGACCAAATTTGTAATTGCTTTATCAAGTCTAAAACCATGGGTAAGGTCAATGCATTTAAAGCGTGCGCTCTATTCAGCAGGATCAAACCCATGTGTTTTTCCTGGGTTAAAATCAAATCCATGCTCATATTCATTCACCTTTAAATGCTGGTTGTCGTTTTTGCAAAAAGGCAGCAACGCCTTCATTTTTATCCTGGGTGGCACACATATTGCCAAAATATAAGGCCTCTAACTGGAGTCCATCCGTTAAAGTCAAATCATAACCCATGTCAATCGTTTCTATGATGCTGCTTATCGCCAAAGGCGCCCAAGTGATGATGCTTTTCATTGTTCGCTTCGCTTCATAGAGCAAGGTTTCATGAGGGACAGCATCCGTCACCAAACCCCAATTTTTGGCCGTTTGCGCATCAATAAAACGACCAGTTAAACACAAATCCAAAGCCCGCCCTTTCCCTATCAAACGAGCCAGCCGTTGAGTACCCCCATAGCCAGGAATAACCCCTAATTTAACCTCTGGTTGTCCAAATTGAGCTTCCTCTGAAGCAATGCGCAAGGTTGCGGCCAGGGCTAACTCACAACCCCCGCCAAATGCATAACCATTGATGGCTGCAATCGAGGGTTTACCTAATGTTTCTAGCTGTCTAAATATCTCTTGGCCTTTTTTTGCAAACTCATAACCTGTTTGCGCATTACATTCGGCTAAACGGGTGATGTCAGCACCAGCACAAAATGCTTTTCCCTCACCAGTCAGAATAATACCATCGATGTGGGCATCACCCTTTGCAGCAGTAAAAATACCAGACAATATCGACAACACCTCTTGGTTTAGCGCATTGAGTTTCTCTGGGCGATTGAGGGTGATAATGAGGATTTTATCTTCGATGCTTTGTTCCACGATGGTCATCAGATTCTCCTTGGGATCGTGCTCAAATTAACTTCCTATTCTTCGTATTCTGTTACTATTCAGTACGTTTCACCGGGCTTCAAGATTGATATGCTATTCTCTTTGTACACGACAAAAAATAAAAGGCTAGAAATTTGTCGTCCCCGCGAAGGCGGGGATCTATGCTGGTAGCGGCATTATGCCACCCCAAAAATAGATTCCCGCCTTCGCGGGAAAGACAGTATCATTTTTGTCGTGTACAAAGTGCTATTCTAATGCATAGTCGGCATCTAGTACTGTTTTTGCGATAATTTCCCGCATAATTTCGTTGGTTCCTTCCAGAATTTGATGCGCCCTTAGATCGCGAAACACCCGCTCAATTTGATATTCTCGTAAATACCCATATCCGCCATGGAGTTGCATGGCTTTATCACTGATTTGAAAAGCAACATCGGTAGCCAGGCGCTTGGCCATCGCGCAATACATCGGTGCTTTTGGATGCCCCTTATCTAAAGCATCTGCTGCACGATATGTCATCAATCGCGCCGATTCAAAATCGGTGATCATATCAGCATAATAAAACCGCAGTGCCTGCATGGCGCTTAAATTTTGATTGAATTGATGTCGCTCGTGAAGATAGGTTTGGGTTAAACGTAAACAGCGCAATGCGCCACCTAAAGAACATGCAGCAATATTAATCCGACCACCGTTCAGTGCGTTTAATGCGATTTTAAATCCCATGCCCTCGTCGCCGACACGATTGGTAACCGGCACTCGACAATTCTCAAAAAAAACCATGGCGGTCGGTTGACTATGCCATCCTAGTTTTTTCTCCAATTTTCCAAAACTGAGTCCCGGTGTGTTTTTTTCAACAAATAAACAGCTGATTCCATGATGGAGCTCTTCACCGGTTCGCACCATACAAAGATACACATCACTGACACTACCGCCCGAGACAAACGATTTGGATCCGTTTAATACATAATAATCACCATCTAACACAGCCCGGGTTTTTAGAGAGGCAGCATCAGATCCAGCTTCTGGTTCACTCAAGCAATAACTTGCTAACACGTCCATTTTTGTTAATCGTGGGCCCCATTCCGCACGTAATGTCTCGTGTGCATAGCGGTCGACCAAACTCGTCACCATGTTGTGGATGGAAAGATAGGCACTGGTGCTCACACAACCCACTGCTAATTGCTCAAAAATAATAGCCGCATCTAATCTGGTTAATTGAGAACCACCGATATCGCTGCGGGTTACAAGACCGGCCATACCCAAAGCAGCTGCTTCACGCAATACATCAACAGGAAAGGTTTGCTGTGCATCCCATTCATCTGCTTGGGGCGCGAGTTTATCTCGTGCAAAATCAGCAGCCATATCTCGAAATGCGCGGTGCTCTGATGTCAATTCAAATTGCATAATCCATCCTTATAAGATTATACTCTGCCGATATTAAATCACGCTGTTCCCCCGTTTGCAAACCCAAAAAAGAATAACCATGATGGACATGATAAGTAAAGAGAAAACCGCGCATGAAGTTTTAAAAAGCTACTATGGATTTGATTCGTTTAGACCGCCGCAAGAAGCCATTGTCCATGATTTGATTGGTGGTCAAGATTTACTGGTGTTGATGCCGACGGGTGGTGGTAAATCATTGTGTTACCAAATTCCTGCCCTATTGCGTGATGGGGTCGGTATTGTTGTGTCTCCCTTGATTGCATTGATGGAGGATCAAGTTTCTGCCTTAACGTTGCTCGGTATTCGTGCAGCATATTACAACTCTTCCTTGAGCGCGAGTGAATCACGCTCGGTGCTTGCTAAGTTATACAATCAGACATTAGACCTGCTTTACATCGCCCCAGAACGCTTGGTCACGCCAACGTTTATAGAACGATTACGGACGTGCTCAATCGCTTTATTTGCCATTGATGAAGCCCATTGTATTTCACAATGGGGACATGATTTTCGTCCGGAATATAGCGCCTTGGGGATGCTGAAGCAGCATTTTCCCGCGGTACCAGTGATTGCGCTAACCGCGACTGCGGATAATCAAACGCAAAAAGACATTATTAAAAAATTAAACTATGTTCCAAAGCAATATATTGCTTCGTTTAATCGGCCAAATATTCACTACCAAGTTGTCACCAAACAAAACCCGATGAAGCAGCTCTCCTTTTTCCTGCAAACGCTCAGTCAGCAATCCGGAATTATTTATTGTGGCACGCGCGCCGGTGTGGAGGATGTTGCGACTAAATTACAAACCTTGCAATATAGAGCACGCGCTTATCATGCTGGGCTGTCTCACCACGAGCGCCGAGAAGTTCAATCACTTTTTCGTTACGATCAAATTGACATCGTCGTTGCCACCATTGCCTTTGGGATGGGGATAGACAAACCAAACGTCCGGTTTGTCATTCATTATGACTTACCCAAAAATATTGAAAGCTATTATCAAGAAACAGGCCGTGCGGGCCGTGATGGAGCGCCTGCACGCGCCATCCTCCTCTATCGGCCTGGGGATAGCGCGAGACTTCGTAGCTGGATTGATGATTTGTCTGTTGAATCGCAACAACGTGTTGAACATCAAAAATTGAATCACATGTTGGCCTTTGCGGAATCCACCCATTGCCGGCGCCAAATCCTATTAAGCTACTTCAACGAAACAGTCGAAAGCGCATGCAATTATTGCGATGTGTGTGATAATCCCCCAAAAACTGCAGATGCGACCGAAGATGCTCAGAAATTTTTATCCTGTATCTATCGATTAAAACAAAATTTCGGGATGAATTACATCATTGATGTTTTACGAGGAAGCGAATCGGAAAAAATCAAGCAGTTTAATCACCAAGGTTTATCAACATTTGGCATTGGCAAAGACAAATCGTCAGCCTATTGGAAACATTTAGCCTGGCAGCTTATTCACAAACAATACTGTTTTCAAGATCCCGACCATTACAACGTCTTGCGGTTATCATCAAAAGCTATTCCGATATTAAAACGTGAAGAAACGCTTTTTTTAACCGCCATGCAAGACGCGGCCATTCAAACCATGAAAACCAGTAAACAAACAAGCACGTCGCTTGAAAAGCCAGTAAATGGCCCCCTCTTTGAAAAATTACGGGCATTACGTCGCAGATTGGCTGATGAAGAAAACAAACCTTCCTTTTTAATTTTTAGTGATACCACTTTGCATGATATGATCCGCATCAAACCGCAAACTTTAGAACAATTATTGGTTGTTTCTGGTGTGGGGCAGCATAAACTCAAGCAATATGGTCGATATTTTTTAGAGGTATTAACAACGACTGAAGACGAGGAAGCACATGAAAACTGAACAAGCCATGACAGATTTCATCAACCATATCAAAGATCCGCTGCTGCAATTAACACTTACGGAGATGGGGATCAATCCAGATATTCAGTTCAGTGGGCGTGATATACAAATTCAACTTGAAACTGGTTTTCCTGCTGGATTTTTAAACGACTCATTTATTCCCCTCTTACAAAGCAAGCTCCATGAAGCCAAACCTGACTATACATTGGATGTCTGCATCAATCAAAAAATCAAGCCACACCGCACGCAATTACCTGGAAAGGGTTTGCGCCATGTCAAGAATGTAGTTGCCATTGCGTCTGGCAAAGGCGGGGTTGGCAAGTCGACGGTTGCCGTGAATTTAGCAACTGCATTAGCCGCGGCCGGTGCGCGTGTCGGTTTACTGGATGCTGACATCTACGGTCCCAGTATTCCGATGATGTTAGGTGAGGCGAAACCGATCGAAATTTGCGATGATCACTATCTTCCGATAGCGATTCACGGTATTCAAGCGATGTCCATCGGTTATTTAACCTCAGGAAACGACGCGTTGATTTGGCGAGGCCCGATGTTGGCAAAATCGTTAATTCACATGTTGGATGCCACGCGTTGGGATGATTTAGATTATTTGTTTATTGATCTCCCCCCAGGCACCGGCGATATTCAACTCAGCTTGGTACAAAAAATTCCATTGACTGGCGCCGTGGTGGTTACGACCCCACAACAAATTGCAACGCTTGATGCACAAAAGGCAATTCACATGTTTGCTAAAACAAACATTGACACCTTGGGCGTCATTGAAAATATGTCGTATTATATTTGCAAACACTGTGGGGAGCACGATCAGGTGTTTGGGCACGGTGGTGCTCAACGATTAGCCAATGAGTTTGGCTGCCTGCTGCTCGGTCAATTACCTTTCGACCCACGCATAATCACTGAGTGTGATCAAGGAACACCCTCCGCACTCAACCAATCGAGCGAACTATCTGGCACATTGATGAATATAGCGCTGCGCACTGCGATTGAAATCAGCAAACGTCCTCTCAACTACGCGGACAAATTTCCACCGATTGTTGCGGGTTAGGTGGATAGTAGGCGTTCCGCTCACTTTGAGGTAAACTATCGAGATATGAATCAGTTTGATAAGCATTGACCACGGCTCCAACCAAGTTCTATGTTAGGCCACGCCCTAAGCTGCTCGTGGCACCTAGGCTGGGCATTGGCCCAGCATTCTGACACGGAACGGCGGTCAAGACCATTTGATAAGACACTTTATGATCGAAAATTACACAGCAGAAGCAATTGAGGTATTACATGGATTAGAGCCTGTTCAAAGGCGTCCTGGCATGTACACTGATACCCAGCGCCCTAATCATCTCGCGCAAGAAGTGATAGACAACAGCGTGGATGAAGTACTTGCGGGCTTTGCCAGTGATATCACCGTTATCTTGCATGAAGATCAGTCGATTGAAGTCGCTGATAACGGGCGTGGTATGCCGGTTGATCTGCATCCACAGCTTGGTTTAAGCGGAGTTGAAGTCATCATGACCCGGTTACACGCTGGCGGTAAGTTTTCTGATAAAACCTATTCTTTTTCAGGTGGATTACATGGCGTTGGTGTTTCTGTCGTCAATGCGCTGTCTCATCGGTTAGATGTTACGATTAAACGCCAGGGTATTGTGTATCACATGGCGTTTGCAGACGGCGCGACTGCTGAGGCGCTTCGCGAAGTGGGGACTACGTCAAAGCGTGACACAGGTACCACCATTCATTTTTGGCCCAATCCTCACTATTTCGATACCACCAAAATTTCAGTGAAACATCTGATCCACGTGTTACGAGCGAAAGCGGTTTTGTGCTCTGGTTTGTCGATGACCTTCATCAATAAAATCGCGAATGAAACCATGCAGTGGTGTTATCAACAAGGCCTGCTGGATTATTTGACAGAAGCTTTGCCCGCGGATTTTTTACCAGATGAACCATTTACCGGTCATTATCAAACTGACGAGACGGTGATCGATTGGGCATTGGCTTGGGCTGAGTCGGTTAATAGCCCGATGAATGAAAGTTATGTTAATTTAATCCCAACGGTACAAGGTGGCACACATGTCAATGGGTTACGAGCTGGTTTGTTCGATGCATTATCGGAGTTTTGTGAATTACGCAATTTACTCCCGCGGGGAATTAAAATCAGCGCTGAAGATCTGTGGGAAACTTGTCAATACGTGTTGTCAGTCAAAATGAAAGATCCTCAGTTTGCAGGACAAACGAAAGAACGCTTAAGCTCTAGGCAATCCTCCGCATTTGTGAGTCATGTCATCAAGGATGCTTTTTCATTGTGGTTAAATCAACATCGAAACCAAGGAGAAGTCCTTGCCAATTTAGTGATTGAGCGCGCACAAAAACGTCTGCGTCAAGCCAAACAAGTCGCTCGAAAACGCATCCATCAAGGCCCAGCCTTGCCTGGAAAATTGGCTGACTGTATTCAGCAAAACTTGAATCAAAGTGAGTTGTTTTTAGTCGAAGGAGATTCAGCAGGTGGGTCAGCTAAACAAGCTCGTTGTAAAGATTTTCAAGCGATTTTACCGTTGCGAGGTAAAATTCTAAACTCTTGGGAGGTAGACTCTGCTCATGTTCTCGGATCACAAGAAATCCATGATATTTCGGTCGCGATCGGGGTTGATCCAGGGTCTGATGATTTATCGGGTTTACGCTACGGTAAAATCTGTATTTTAGCTGATGCTGATTCAGATGGTGCCCATATAGCCACCTTAATTTGTGCCTTATTTGTGCGACATTTCAAGCCACTGGTGAAAGCAGGACATGTCTTTGTCGCCATGCCACCTTTGTATCGAATTGACGCGGGTAAAACCATTCTATACGCTTTAGATGATGACGAAAAAGAGAAAATCACTCAGGAGTTGACCAAAAGCAATAAAGGAAAGATCAATGTTCAACGATTTAAAGGCTTGGGAGAGATGAACCCGCTGCAACTTCGTGAAACCACCATGGATCCTAATACCAGACGCCTCATTCAACTCACGCTGGACGACGAACCCCTCACTTTCGCGATGATGGACATGATGCTCTCTAAAAAACGAGCACAGGATAGAAAAACATGGTTAGAACTGAAAGGTAACCTAGTTGCCATCTGAACAGCTAGAATAGAAGTCTTGCCGAGATTCTGACTAAAAACCCATTTTGTGATCGTTTTAAATCCAAACGCAAACCAACTTATTGATATGAATATATCGTAACTTCCCAGGTCTATCCTGAACGCAGTCAAATATCTCAAATTGACTAGGTTTGAGTCAAATTCAGGGGATCCTTCGCTGGATCTAAGGAGGATCATCTAACAGAACATAATCAGGGAACATAAAAAAACTGCCCTCGCTCTTCAGTGAGCGGGGCAGTTCTTAGTATGTTACTAAGTATTCGAGTTAGAGCCCGGTCCTGATGATGCAACACTATCATCTTTGTCGGTTGAGTTAACTTCAGTTGGGGGCACTTTCTTAGACTCGGGGTGGGATGCAAAAATACTGTTTGTGGAAACGCTTGGATTAGCTCTGTTGGTACCATCTATTGAGACTTCTGAAATATTTTTGTTGGATTCCTCATCGTTTGTTGTCATTACTTGTGAAAAGTCCCGAGAAGAACGTGTCTCCGTAGCAGCACTGGTATTAATGGAAACCTGTGTTTCCTTGCTGTATAATTTAATATCAGCATTATCATCATCATCTTCTTCTGATGATACCATACGATTATTATCATAAATCGCTCCTACACTATCGCTATCGCTGCTATCTTCATACTGGTTAACATGAATATTTTGACCATATTGAATGAGGAGATCCGTATTTTGCAATACCCCTGGAAAGGTACTAGCAATTGCTTCTCTTTGATTATTATATCTCTTGTATTCACCAGCAAAAACAACCCCTGTTGCGCCGAGTGAAATCAGCGTGATGGCACCACCTATCGAGCCAAAAATAATCACAGGTAAGGTTGCATGAACTGCTGCCACTCCGAATCCTGCTAGCAAACCGACACTCAAAAATGTCAACATACCGGTGGTGAATCCGCCGGCAATAATGCCAGAAACAAGAATTGCTCCTGATAGGTAACCGTACTTAATTGGATTTTTTAACTCTTCTTGCACACTTGGGATTTTCAGGTAGGCTTT
>DAIDKT010000028.1 GCA_027449905.1 Legionellales bacterium | reverse complement strand
CTTCCGGCAAGCCTGTGTGACAAGAATCATCTGATTTTGTAGAGTACGAGCTCCTTAACTATTGGAGATTTACTCAATGAAACAGGCCATGCTAGCATCAGCAAAATTAGCATTTGAACAGTGGCGTATGCAGCGCAGCAGCCGTTCCGAGTCAATACCTGAAGATTTATGGGAAATGGCTAAAAGCTTATATCCATACTATAAACGGTCTACCATATGCCAGCAGCTTCGCCTAAGCGGTACTGATTTTAGACAGCGCTTAGAAGAGTCATGTCATAGATTACCTGAGAGTGGCTTTGTTTTGGCATCCGGGGATATGATTGATTCACATTCAAAGCAGCTTCCCGGTATCCCCCCAATAATCCCACCTAAAACAAGATAAAATTTTTTGTTACTGTTCTGCTATCGCAATTAAAGAGAGGAAAATCCATGGATTTAGCAGAAGAAGTCCCGATAAAAAAGAATAGGATCTATACGGAGGAAGAAAAACGCGGTTATTGTGAAGCTTATGTTCAATCAGGGATGACCCAAGTTGCCTTTTGCAAGGAACAGGGGATATCAAAATCAGCTTTATTGCAGTGGAGGCATGATTATGCTGTGGAAGAAGGTTTTGGTTTTGTTCGTACGAGCATAAAGACTAAAGGTCAAATAGCCCATGGGGAAAAGATTGAGATAAGGCTTCGACTATCTAACAGCATGGAGTTATTGATGGCCGTGAATGAAACACGTCTATTGACATTAATTCAGGAGCTTAGCCATGCAACTGCAGTTATACGGTAAAAAGCTTTGGATTTATCGCCAAGCGATTGATTTTCGATGTTCCATTGATGGCTTGAGTGCTCTGATTAAAAACGAGCTCAAACAAGACCCAAGAGAGGGGATTTATTTATTTTACAATCGGGGAAAGGACAAAATAAAAGGGCTATCCTGGCATAAAAACGGATATGTACTGCTGTATAAGCGCTTAGAATGCGGGCGTTTTCATTTTCACTTTAATAAAGTTACTGGCGTTATTGAAATCCATCCTGAGGAATTTGGTTGGTTAATGGCTGGATTGGAATGGCAGAAGATGAAGCAGTGGCAAGAATTAAGCTACGATAAATTTAGCTAAGCTAACAATAAAAGCCATAAAAAAGCAACAAAAGTACTTGACAGGGTATTTTGTGTTTTTTTGGTTTTTTTTCTTCACATCAGTCACCGCTTTTTTTGTAGGTATTAAAAAGCATTGGTTCAATCTAAGGATTAAGACGTGATAGATAATACCCCCGGGACAACGGGCGAAAAAATAATGCGGCAAAAGCCCTCTAAGAGGGCAAAAAATCATAAAAAAAAACTGGGGTATAATGACACTCAAGATAACCTAAGTGCCATAATAATGACTAGTGCTGATTTTGAAAAACTACAACTTGCCTATGGGCTACGCTGTGAAGAGGTGAATCAACTTCAGAGCCGTGTTGCTTCTTTAGAAGAAGAAATAGAAAACCTTAAGGCGCTTTTAAAATTACAACAAGACCGTTTATTTGGCAAAAAAAGTGAAGCAAGTAGCAGTCTGCCTCTAACTGCTCCTGAACAATCGACAGACGCTTCACAAACCACAGTCAAATCACATGCCCGCACTATTAGCAAACGAGGCCCTCGACAACTTAATCAAAATACCTTACCACGATACAAGGTACTCCATGATTTACCAGATACAATGAAAGCCTGCCCCGATTGTGGTGAGTTATTACATGTGATTGGCCAGGAAAAGGCAGAACAGCTGGAAATCATTCCTGTTCAATACTGTCTTATTGAGCATGTTCGTTTAAAATATGGCTGCCGCCCCTGTGAATCGGTAGTGATGGCACCTAAACCACCCACCCCTCTACCGAAGGCCATAGCCGGCAGTAGTCTTTTAACCGATGTAGTATTAAATAAGTATCAATATCATCTACCCCTCTATCGACAATCTAAAATGATGCAAAGCAGTAGGTTGACGCTCTCCGATAAGACCTTAGCTAACTGGGTGCAGTTATCAGGGCAGTTATTGCTTCCTGTCTATGAGGCCTTCTGGCTTATTCTAAAAGAGCGCTATTTACAGGTGGATGAGACACCGGTCAAAGTACTAGAAACCAATAAAAAAGGCTATGTGTGGGCATACTTCGCTCCCAATGTTGGCAAAGGCTTGGTGGCCTTCTCCTTTCATTTAACTCGACAAGGTCATCATGCCTTTGCAAAGTTGAAATCATTCAATGGCCTTTTACAAACAGATGGTTATAGTGGTTATACTGCCTTACGCAACCGTGAAGGAATTATTGGCTTTGGTTGTTTATCCCATGCGAGACGAAAGTTTAGTGAGGTAGTTAAAATCAGCAAGGACAAACAAGGCATTGCTGCCGAAATGATAAGTCGCTTAAAGCCTCTCTATGAACTAGAGGCTCGTCTTCGGGATATGAACGAGGTTCATCATCGCCTACGCAAACGATTACGACAAAAAATAGCCAGGCCCATTTTAAAAGACATTCATAGGTGGTTGAGATCCGTCAAAAAAGAGGTTTTACCCAAATCACCTTTAGGTAAAGCCATTGCTTATACACTAAAGCAGTGGCCCTACTTGATTGCCTACCTTCAACATGGCATGGCAGAAATTGATACCAATAAGGTTGAAAACAAAATTAGAGACATTGCTTTGGGTAAGAAAAACTGGCTCTTCATGGGGAATGAAGCGTGTGGAAAAACCCATGCCCTGTGGTACACCCTTATCATTAGCGCCGTCCTTAATGACATCAATCCAAGAGTCTATATTCATTATTTGCTATCAAAAAGCCATGAACTCAGGCGTAAAACAATAGAACCCTGCTCCTTGCTGCCTGATAGAATCGACCTAAAGCAATTAGAGCAGTTTGCAGCGCAGCAAATCGATTTCGCAAAGGCCATGTTGAATAACATGAGCTTACCTTGACGATATTGTGCATGCCTACCGCTTCGCATCATCATGCCTCCATTGCAATAATGGCTGATTTTGATATCCCTCTTGCCTTGCAAAAGGCAACTTGGGGCATCCCTGATTGAACATAAGCTTCACAATAACCGCGCTTTTCTTTCTCCGTATAGGTCCTATTCTTTTTGATCAGTACTTCTTCTGCTAGATCCATGGATTTTCCTCTCTTTAATTGCGATAGCAGAACAGTAACAAAAAATTTTATCGTGTTTTAGGTGGGATTATTGGGGGGATACACTTGATTCATTGAGTATGCAATACATTATTGGCGTGAAACAAGGCGACCATTCTTATCTCTTTGACTGGATTAAAGACTTAACGCCTATGGTACACCAGCACACCGATGAACGAGGGACTCAACATGAATTTCATGCCTACACCAACGTGCCATTAAATGATGCCCATCATGATTATCGGGTGAATGTTCTGGAATATTGGGAAACTAAAAAAGATGGGCGCAAACAATATTTTAGTTGGGTCACAAAACTCGCATTAACAGCGGAAAACGTTTATCAAGTCATGCGCGCAGGGCGCTCTCGATGGAAAATCGAGAATGAAACGTTCAATACACTAAAAAATCAGGGGTACAATTTTGAGCATAACTACGGCCATGGCTATAAAAATCTATGCTCAGTCATGACCATGCTCATGATGCTCGCATTTTTAATAGACCAAGTACAGCAACTATGTTGTAAGGTGTATCAAAAAGCGAGGAAACACATTGGCACTTTGTGGCGTTTTTTTGAAAAAATACGCAATCGAATCGATCTCGCAGCCTGGGATAATTGGGAGCATTTACTCACCTTTATTGGTGATCCGGATTCTAGGCCGCCACCCATTGCTAGTGGGTATATTATTGCTTAAGACTGAGAGCGATAAAAATAATTTGTTCTTGTCGTTTATTGGTTACAAACGCTCTTTTGATAAAAAAGAACGCAATATGCTTTAGTTTAAAAAGGGGATTTTATTGATGCTACAAT
>DAIDKT010000027.1 GCA_027449905.1 Legionellales bacterium | reverse complement strand
GGATAAATTAGATGTGATTGAATGTTTCCATACAGTAGGTCACGAACCTTGGGTGGGAGAAGTGCTAGAAAAACAAAAAATGATCTATGCAAACCTGGGATTCAACCCACCATCCTCGTTATGAGTGTTCGGGAATCCAGGCTGTAAGTAATACGTTACTGTCAAAACTCAGCCTCGTGAATTCATATGTTTGCGAGGCTAATTTAGATTCCTTAGAGACGCAGATATTCAACGTCTCATCAATTCCTCAAAGTGACGTTCGTGGTAAAAGTGGTGCGCCAAAAACATTTATTTAAGTAAACCAGCGATTAAGGCCATTAGATTAAGTCGACAACATGTGACCAATAAGTACTTAACAAAGTGAACTGAGGAACGTTTAGAGGAACGTTTTTAAGAATTAGCATTAAGGGATTTTTGATTTTCTCCATATAACCCTTGCTGTATATGGCTCCCCGGACAAGACTCGAACTTGTGACCTAATGATTAACAGTCATTTATTTATCATTATCAAATAATATAAAACGATATCAATCAAATCTCAAAACCCTTTGTATTCATAGGCACGATACCATGTTGATATTTAAAACGCTATCATTTATTATCAATGGTAGACATGAAATCAGGTACCAAAATTGGTACCAAGAATATCAAGGTACCAGATGAAGTTCATTGATAGTTACATCAAAAATTTAAAATCCGAAAAAAACTGGTACGAGACAACCGAATCGAGTGGGTTGGGCATACGTGTTATGCCAAGCGGAAGTAAATCTTGGATCTATCGATATACGCTGAATGGTAAGCGGCAAAAAATGACTTTGGGTAAATACCCTGCGGTCAGTCTTAAGCAAGCAAGAGATCTTTTGTTAAAAGCCCAAGAGCTTAAAGAGCAAGGCATTAACCCCATTGAACATCAGAAGCAAGCAAAATCGCGCGAAATATATACGGTAGAAAAATTATTCATAGATTGGTATCACGCATACATTGTGAAAAATCGTAAACGGCCATTGGATGTAAAAAAACAAATCGATGCGAATATTATTCCGTTGCTTGGACATAAAGCGCTTGAAACACTGCAAACCATCGATATCACGCATGCATTAGATGTCATTGTAAATAGAGGGGCTCCCATTCTAGCCAACAGAATCTTAAGCTCATTAAAACAAGCCTTCAATTATGCGGTGAGTCGCGGTAACATTCAACAAAACCCTGCAGCAAGCATTCGAGCTAAAGATATAGGCGGCACTGAGCGTCCAAGTGAACGGTTCTTAACATTGGACGAAATCGGAAAAATTTGGCGATTTTTGGATAGTAACCAATGTCATATGTCGTTACAAACAAAAAGTGCAATTAAAATAGTTATACTCACTGGGGTTCGAACTGCAGAAATACGTCTGGCTCAGTGGAGTCATATTGATTTTTCCAATTCACTTTGGACAATTCCTCCGGAACATAACAAAGGAAAAGTGACCGTGAAGATTCATTTGTCGCATTTGACAAAAGATGTATTTCAAAAATTACAAGCAGTCAGTGACTCATCCTTTGTATTGCCTGGGATGATTGAGAATAAACCCTTAGAGGAAAATGCATTACCCAGAGCAATTAAGCGTATACAGGGTAAAGTCGGTATTCCAGAATGGACAGCGCATGACCTACGTCGTACGTTTGCAACGCAGCTGGGTGAAACTTTGAATATCGATCCTGTTGTCATTGAAAAATGTTTAGGGCATAAAATGCCGAGGATTATGGCTACTTATAATAAAAATGATATGTTGCCACAACGACAAGATGCGCTTGAGCAATGGGCAAAATGTATAGAGCCTTTTCTTGCGGTTAAACACAATGAAAAAGTCGAGTGTACTGCGGTCTAAATTATAATAAACGGTTTGAGAAATGAATATTAATGAGCAACAAATACTACAGTTGATTGCAAAAGGCGAAAGCATCGATCTTGAATTCAAAGAGTGCAGATCGGGGCTTTCTCGGAATGTCTATGAAACTATTTGTGCATTTCTCAATCGACATGGTGGTACTTTATTGTTGGGAGTCAATGACAAAGGCCAAGCAACGGGTATTCAATCAGAGATTGTTACACAAATCCGAAAAGATTTTGTAACAACCATCAACAATTCACAAAAAATTAATCCTCCATGCTACCTTTCTATGGATGAGCACAACATTGATGGTAAATTAATTCTTCATATTTTTGTGCCCGAAAGTTCACAAGTTCATCGGTGTAATGGTCGTATTTTCGATCGCAATGAAGATGGTGACTTGGATATCACGGACCACACACATATGGTAGGTAATCTTTACCACCGTAAATATACTCTGTTTTCAGAAAATAAAGTCTACCCTTATGTCACTTTAGAAGATTTGCGCCCAGAGTTGTTTGAAAAAACAAGACTGCTTGTTCGCGTGTTACGCAAAGACCATCCATGGTTGATGATGGATGATTTACAATTATTAAAAAGCGCCCAACTTTATCAAGTCGAGCATGAAACGGGTAAACGTGGTGTGACTTTGGCAGGGATTCTTTTGCTAGGCAAGGACAGCACCATTTTATCTGCTGTACCTCATCATCGCACTGATTTAATTCTTAGAAAAATTAATATTGAACGATATGATGATCGCGATTTTGTAACGACAAATTTAATCGAAAGTTACGAGCGTATTATGGCCTTTGTGGAAAAGCATTTGCCAGATCCGTTTTATTTAGAAAGAGATATCCGTATTAGCTTACGAGAGATCATTTTTCGTGAGATAGCTTCGAATATCCTCATTCATCGCGAATTTCTAAATGCAGTTCCCGCTAGATTAATCATTGAACGGGGGCAAGTGCGAACAGAGAATAGCAATAAACCTCATGGATTTGGCTTGATCGATCCAGAACACTTTACTCCATTTCCAAAAAACCCAATCGTAGCTCATTTTTTTCAACAAATTGGGCGTGCAGATGAATTAGGTTCAGGAATGTTCAAATTGATGAAGTATGGTAAAGCTTATGGCGGTACGTATCCTGAGTTAGTCGAAGGAGATGTATTTAGAACAATTATTAAGGTCCCTGATTTTACTGTTTACCCTGAAGAACTACCCTTGCGGCGTGTTTCAGGGCTAGAGTCAGGGCCAGAGTCAGGGCCAGAGTCAGGGCTAGAGTCGAGTCTTGCTAATAAAATACTGTTTGCGATAAAAAATGTTCCATTAGGAAAGTCAAAAATTGCACAAAAATTGGGGCATCATAGCACCTCAAGTGCTTTGCATAAACAAATAAGATATTTAGTGAGTGAGGGATACATTGAAATGACTTTACCAGACAAACCTCAAAGTCGTTTGCAGAAGTATCAGCTTACAAAAAAAGGATTACAATCGATTGGTGCTCACATATGATGGCACTATTTCCGGCCCCGAAGTATTACCAAGAAAGCTATTTGAGAGTCTCTTCAATACATGAAATATGGTATGCACAATATGGAAATCCCAATGGTGTTCCAGTCATTGTATTACATGGTGGTCCTGGTGCTGGTTGTGACGAAGATACGGTAAAGCTATTTGATCCTAAGTTTTGGCGTATTATTCTACTTGATCAACGTGCAGCCAAGCGCTCAAAACCATTCAACGAAATAAAGGACAATACAACACAGCATCTCATCGCTGATATTGAATCACTTAGAAAAGAATTACACATTGATAAATGGCTTGTGTTTGGTGGCTCATGGGGCAGTGCGCTTGCCATCGCTTATGGTGAAACCTACCCTAATCATGTTCTTGGTTTTATTTTGCGTGGCATCTTTCTTGCACGCAAACATGAAACGCAAGACTTATGGTTCGGAATGGGTAGGATCTTTCCTGATGCATGGCAGAAACTTAATGATTACATCCCCATTGAAGAGCAACCTGATTTAATCAAAGCCTATCACCATCGGGTAATGAGTTCTGATTTAGACGTAGCAATCCCCGCTGCACGAGCATTTATTAAATATGACTTCACCTGCTCTTTTCTTAACCTGTCCTCTAAGAAGCTCAAGCAATCCATGTCTGATGACACATTAATCCTCGGTTTAACACGCATCTATATGCATTATTGTATCAATCATTTTTTTCTCAAAGAAAACCAACTCATCGATAACATAAACACAATTAATCACTTGCCTCTCATTATTGTGCATGGGCGTTACGACATCATAACATTGCCAAAAAATGCTTATGATCTTCATCGAATATGGCCTGGATCTGAGTTGGTTTTTGTTAATAGTGCAGGACACTCTGCAAAAGAAAAGCGCGTTGCATTAAGTCTGGCAAATGCGACTGAAAAAATGAAACAATTATTCAAATGAAGCTCTGCATCATGGTGTCGCCCAATTTACCCACAGGGTCAACAGGCCTATCCGCACAAGTGAAAGGTGCTCCTGACCTATTGACTTGTGGATAAATTGGGCTCTTCGAGATCTTCGCGAGACGCTATTCTGTCTCAAATGCGCAACGACAAATGTCAATGCGCTGGCTTAAAACCAAGATTTTAGAATACGAAAACGCTCGTGGTAATAAAATAAAAAATCAACATATTAAAGCAAATGCAGTACACCTTTCGCAAAACGATATTTTTGCATATTAAGTTCTTGATTATAATAACATTAATAATAAAAATCAGTAGCATTTTTTGCAAAAAAACTGGTGTAGTAGTGATTCACAGAGTGATGCATGTAATGGACTGATTTTACAACAATTTTTAATAAATTGAACCATAGCTTACATCACTATTGAATCACCGTTGCAAAAGACCAAATAAAATTAGCAATATCAATCATCATCTGAACCAGGATTTGGAGAAGGAGATCTACGATGTGTTGTATCCGTCATATCATGGGACGCTTCATCTCCCAACGGTTGCCGAACATTGACATTAGATTGGCGAAACCTCGAGTTGATATTTCGCGCAGCACTAATCGTATGCTGTTCCATATGTTCAGTGGGGTATTTGTTGGTTTCTATTGCCGTTGTGAGTGCATCAACAGACATATCTTTAATATCATCAAAAGAAGTTTTTCTTTCGTTGATAGCATGAATGACTTGCATTGCTGGTTCAGTTCCAAATTTAGTTTGTAAAAAAATTAGATTTGGAATGGTGCATTGTGCATGTTTAACCACTAGGACACAATCGGCTGACAGCAAAGATTCTGCAACCTCACTATTTCGAGTCAATTGCATCAACTCGTCATAATGAGTCACATAGTCATAAGGACTTAGTGTGCCATTTTGCAAAAGTATTTCATTAGCGCGCCAATCAACTTTATCAAATATTGACATCACATGGCTACGTATTTGAGGTTCCATTGTCATAAGTTCTTGCAATGAAATACGATGTGTTAAAATAGCAGGGATACATCCTGCATGATGAATAATTTCAGAGGGTGGCATCTGTGCTTGCTGCGCTTCTTGGCATGCATCAAATACGTTTTGCAACGTACATACACCAGAGTGAATCACATCTTTAATCGTTTTATCTGCATGATCTCGTGTCATTGATCTTCGGTATGCTCCAGTTTCACTAATCATCTCTTCAAGCACCTCTTGATCAAATCTTGCCAAGACATCTAGAGAGTAATCCCCATTTCTGATTGCGAGCATCGTTTGCACAGAGTTTGTTAGTCGATCTACATTTGCTTGGCTCATTCCAGCCGCTAATGCTAGGGCGTGTCCTCAATTTAAAGCCATTAATTGAGCAGATTTGTCGATTTGTAAATTCTTTTTGTTCATCATTACACCAACCATCCATTTTGATTTAATTTAAATCAAAAGTAACAATTAAAATCCTGTAGACTTTTATTT
>DAIDKT010000026.1 GCA_027449905.1 Legionellales bacterium | reverse complement strand
TTCAAATCGATGCTTTTTTTAGCATGTTCGGTAATCTGGCTTAAATTAAAATGAGAGATTGGTGTAATGATGAACAAAAATAATTTACAAATCGACAAATCTGCTCAATTAATGGCTTTAAATTGAGGACACGCCCTAGTGGGAGATTTAGTTTTAACGTCCATAAGGATGCTGACCTCTTAAATAAAGTGGTTATGCAATCCTTTGGATATCTGGTTATGACCTCAAATCACTGGATTCCCGTTGAGCACCGAAGGTGCGAATAAGGCCTGTGAAGTTTGGTAGCCAGCTTGCTGGTTAGCTAACTTCACCTATCTTGCCCAGTGTTTTAAGTTCATTTACTGGCATAATATCAGGTAATTTTACGTAATTTCAATATTATTTTGTGAAAACACCTATTAATTACGGATTATAACCAATAATTACGCTAAATAACACATTTATCTTATTAAGAAGATATTTAATTACGCCAAAAGGAAAGAAAGTAACATAATCTATTGCAGAGCAGCGCAATATTTCATACCATCAGAGAGAACAATAATAAATTGACGGTGTGACATGGGAAACTCCCTCAGCGAACGAATCGCAGCAAAGCAGATAGAAAGGAAAGTCTCTGACAAATCTGTAAATAAAGCCGCTTTTCTTGCGCTAAAAAAAGATATAGCTTCAGCGCTAACTGACGGCTGGTCCATAAAGATTGTCTGGGAAACCCTAGTTGAGGAAGGCAAAATCTCATTTTCATATAAAACATTTTGTGGCTATGTAGCACGTTTGATTGCTGCAGAAAAAAAGCCATCTATGCAGGAAAACACCAAGGAAGATGAAAAGGCTAAAAGTAAAGCAAAAAATGAAATTCGCGGCTTTACTTTTAATCCAAAACCCAACTTGGAGGAACTCTTGTAATGGCAAAAATTCATATCACACTGCAAGGCAAAGGCGGTGTCGGCAAATCATTTATTTCAGCAACAACGGCACAATACAAACACCACAAAGGCCAAACCCCTCTGTGCATTGACACCGACCCAATCAATTCAACCTTTCATGGCTTTAAAGCCCTCAACGTCGATCATATTCAAGTGATGAGCGGTGATGAAATCAACCCCCGACTTTTTGATTCCCTCATCGAAAAAATTGTTTCAACAACTAATGATGTAGTCATTGATAATGGTGCCAGTTCTTTTGTCCCGCTATCTCATTACCTCATCAGCAACCAAGTTCCAGCTTTGTTAAAGGAATTAGGTCATGAAATGGTAATTCACACTGTCATCACCGGGGGCCAGGCCTTATTCGATACCATTAATGGCTTTGCACAGCTGATTGACCAGTTTGCAAATGAAGCACAGTTTGTCGTCTGGCTCAATCCCTATTGGGGAGCCATCGAGCATGAAGGCAGAGCATTTGAACAACTGAAAGCCTATCGAGATAACAAAGACAAAATATCAGCCTTAATTCAAATTCCCGATCTGAAAAAGGAAACCTACGGCTGGGATCTTACCGAGATGTTGCAACAAAAGCTGACTTTTGATGAAGTCCTGGGTATGCCAGAGAAAAGCATCATGACTCGCCAGCGATTAAAAATTGTTCGTGATCAGCTGTTTAGTCAATTAGATAATGCCAGGGTGATCTAATGTCAGATAAATTTGATGCAGCTATTCAGGAGATCGCCGTCAGACATGGTGTGGTTTTAAGCAAGGATGATCCGATTCTCATCCTGCAGACTATGAATGATAGATTGATTGAAGAAGCCCGACAGGCCCAAGCAGCTATGTTGACACAGTTCAGAGAGGAAATGGAGAGCATTTCCTCTCAATGGAGAGACGATGCTAAGGAAAAAGCTGAAAAAATTATTAATGCTGCACTAGCGGGTAGTAAAGAGGCAATGGCCAGATTATTGCTGGAATCTACTAACATATCGGTTCAATCTATGGAAAGGATGATATCTGATTCATTGGCAGAAGCTCGTGATTTGTTACAACAGACAAAGAAATTTGGTTGGTTTATGTTGGTTTCATCAGTGGTAATATTAGCGGCATCTTCTTTATTTATGTTATTTTGGCATCTGTGAGGCATTCGGAAATAATAGATCGCAACAAGCCACAACATTAAGGTTCTGGAAATTTTGAGTCAATGCTGCCAAAATATGTCAGCGTTAACTCATAAAAGGTTTGCATTTGTCCAGAACACAACGTCTTTTTGATTTGATTCAGATTCTTCGGCGATATCGCTATCCCGTTAGTGGAAAGCAATTAGCCGAGGGGCTTGGGATAAGCTTAAGGACTCTTTATCGCGACATAGCTACGTTACAGGCACAAGGAGCCTCGATCGAAGGCGAACCAGGTGTTGGCTATGTCTTACGTCCAGGATTTATGCTGCCTCCACTGATGTTTTCTGAAGAAGAAATCGAAGCATTGGTTCTTGGTTCGCGATGGGTCGCGCGTAGAACGGATAAAAAATTAGGACTTGCTGCAACAAATGTTTTAGCCAAAATAGCGTCTGTTCTTCCGGAAGACCTGCGACATCAACTTGAGTTTTCAGGTTTGTTGATTGGCCCTGCTAAAACTTTAATAGAACGTGATGATGAAAAAGAAGCCTCAATACGTCATGCTATTCGTAAGGAGCATAAGCTCCATATTACTTATACTGATGTCAAAGGGGATGATTCAGATCGTATTATCTGGCCACTAGCACTTGGTTTTTTTGAAGAGGTGCAAGTTGTTGTTGCCTGGTGTGAGCTTCGGTCCGATTTTCGTCATTTTAGAACGGATAGAATCGTGATATTAACGCATTTAGAAGCTCGTTATCTTAAACGTCGCCAAACATTACTTAAAAAATGGCGTGAAGTTCACAATATTCCTGAACAATAAATTGACATTTAATGCTGACAAAAACTGTCAGTACATACCAGTAAAATAGGTTCGTTAATATCAAATCAACTCAAGGGGGAAATATGATACTCGAACCAAATGTTATTGTGCTTTATGTTAATGATCTTGTGATAGCCAGCCAATTTTATCAGGACTTACTTGGAATAAAGCCAGAAAAGGCATCAATAACATTTCATAGTTTCACATTATTAAATGGAATGAGTTTAGCTTTGAAAGCAAAACATTCAGTTGTACCGTCAACTGAAGCAAAGAGCGGTAATGGTGAATTAGCCTTTACACTCGATGATGACAAAAAAGTAGATGCGTTATTTGCAGAATGGCAAGCCAAAGGAGTAAACATTCTTTTTCCACCAAGCCAGGTGCCTTTTGGCTATACTTTTGTTGCCCTCGATCCAGACGGTCATCGGTTACGGGCTGCTTCTCTTGGCAAATTATAATGAAAAGCTGGATTGCTGTTGCATCAGCAGAACATGTTCGAAATGGTCGTGCACAAGGTTTTATGCAGGTTTGTCATGGCAAAGCAGCACCTTTACGGCGTTTGAAACCCCATGATTGGGTTGTGTATTACTCACCAACAGTGACATTTGGCGGTAAAGATAAATTACAGTCTTTTACAGCAATAGGACAAATTAAAGAAGGTGAACCCTATCAAGTGGATATGGGTAATGGTTTTTGTCCATTTCGGCGAGATGTGCGCTGGTTTAAGTCAGAAGAATCTGAAATTATACCGCTTCTCAATCAATTAGATTTCACAAAAAATAAAAAGAACTGGGGCTATCAATTTCGTTTTGGACTGCTGGAAATCAGCGAGCATGATATCCAGCAAATTTCTGTGGCTATGCGCATTAACAATATTAAGGAGTGACTAAGTGTCTATACAACCAATCGTGAAACAAGTAGAAAGTTTTATCGTGACTGGGTTCAGCGTAAGGACTCAAAATAGCGATGAGTTTAATGAGAAAATGGCAAAATTACCGAGTCTTTGGCAGCAATTTTATACCAGTGAGTTAACTACTAATGCCAATATCTTTGGTGTTTATTCAAACTATGATTCAGATGCTAATGGTCCTTACACTGTTACTGTGGGTGTTAAATCTGACCATGCACAAACTCAATTGAGTTCTGTTACAATCCAAGCGGGTAATTATCTTGTTTTTCCAGGCACTGGTCCAATGCCTACTACAGTGGTTGAAACTTGGAAACGAGTATGGGAATTTTTTGAAAAAAATACAGAGTATCGGCGTAATTTTATCAGCGACCTTGAGGCATATAGCGGTTCTGATCAAGTAACGATTTATATTGGATTAGAATAATTCTGGCGGTCTCAATAATGGTATAATTTGTGTCTTGATTTAAATACTGAGTAAGAAATGAATCGCATTATTGAGACAGATCGAATTTTCCTGCGGCCTTTTTGCATATCCGATATTGAGCCATTTGCTAAAATTTGTGCAAACCCAAATGTGATGCGATATATTGGTGATGGAAAACCGGTTAGTCTCGATATTATCGCAGAGAAAATACCAGAGTGGATTGAATTATATGAAAAACAAAAATACGGTTTGATGGCACTGGTTATAAGAGAAACAAACGAACTTATTGGTTTTTGCGGATTACTTCACCAAACGGTCGATGGAGATGAGTATATTGAGTTAGGCTACCGTTTAGATGAAGCCTCCTGGCAAAAAGGAATTGCAACAGAAGCGGCTTGTGCAGTTAGAGACTATGCATTTAACGCACTTAATATCCCCATGTTGATTTCAATTATTCACCATCAAAATGATGCCTCGAAGCGCGTTGCGAAAAGGGTTGGAATGAGATTGATGAAAAAAACAAATTTTAAAAATGTTTTAGTTGATGTATTTAGGGCGTGTCCTCAATTTAAAGCCATTAATTGAGCAGATTTGTCGATTTGTAAATTCTTTTTGTTCATCATTACACCAACCATCCATTTTGATTTAATTTAAATCAAAAGTAACAATTAAAATCCTGTAGACTTTTATTT
>DAIDKT010000025.1 GCA_027449905.1 Legionellales bacterium | reverse complement strand
TACGATCTCGAATACGTCCATCGCGCTCTTTTTTATGGCGCTTTTGTAAGTCTGCACGTTCTTGTGTTGTAAGTCGTCGTTCCATGCCGGTATTTGATCATACCTGGACTAAATTCGCAACTCCATTAGCGATGGGTATATCTGAGCAAAATTCTAAAAATCAATCAACTGGTCGTTTAGCAAAAAAAATGCAGTCTTTTAAAACTAATTTAACTGAACTTAAATCAAGCTCAAACAAGGATCCTACTCCTAATGAATCACCTGAGAATGCCAGGAGTATGAAGAGGGTTTGGTAACCCTAAATTAGGGTTTAAAACCATCCATATAACTTCGTCAAAATAAATGTATCATTGGGATCCAAAGCGATGGGTGGTGAACTAGATATTGTGGCCAAATTTGCTTCCAATGAAGTCCATTTAAAGGTAAAAGAGCTTTGAGCTCTTATTGCGTTATAGGGAGAGGGATAGTCAGCTCCATTCACCAGTATTTACCCAGCATGACTTTGCGTGACTATCATCTTTTGTAACAAAAATAGCAATTGATAGATCTAGCCAATCGCTGGGAAATCTGGCTGAAGGCTGAGGGTTGTGGGAGGATTATCAATCATATTTTTCGCACCACAATAGGTTTCCTTAAGAAACATACACAGAATGGTACCGAATCCAATACCAAACGGTACAATACTCAAAGCAAAGGTATAATCATCTGCAGTATAAAGGTGCAATCCATTGACCAGTGGACTGGTCGTGTGAAGATCCAGTAACTTACCAATCAGTGGCGGGAAAACCATACCACCCATCATGATAAACGAATTGGTGATGGCTACGGCTGTTCCAGCCAATTGCGGTTCATTATTTTCTTTACCTAGAGCAAAACAGAGTGGATGTGCACCACAACATATCCCCGCAGTGAATGCGATACAGGACAGTTGAGTTAATGTCAAACTTGGACAGTAAAAAATCATATACAAGAGGATGGCGGTGATCGCACTAGAAATAGTCAAAGGTAAGCGACGACGCTTTATTTTGTCAGAAATAACGCCAAAAAAAGGGCCACCGATAATCCATCCAAGAAAAGTCAGGGCTGAAACATTTCCGGCTTGTTGGGCAGACAAGGCATGCGCAGTCTTGAAATACGAAAGACCATAAACATCTAAAAATATAATAGAAGGTAAATAAAGCATGCACCCTATAATCCCAATTAACCACATTTGCGGTTTAGTAAAAATCAACTTCAATGCAGCCAATAACTGCTTAATTGTCATCGGAGCCCGCATCATATTGTCATCATTTACAGATTGTTCCGGGCGATTTCTCATCACAAATAAAATTAAAAAACTGATGCCAATACCGCAAATGACCGCAACATGCAAAATGGATTTATAACTGAAAATTTCTACAATTTGGGACAGATATTTTTGAGAAAGCGCAGCACTTGTCATCCCAATAGCGGTTGTAAGTCCTGCAACCGCAGCAAATCGAGAAGGAGGCAACCAGATTGATGCTAATTTTAATACACCAATATAAGCAAATGCGGTTCCCAAACCTATTAAAAAACGACCTGAGCATGCTAAACTAAAGCTGTTAGCAGAAGCAAACAGTCCTAAACCAGACACTGCAAGAAGACACGCAAAAAATAAGACGAATCGTGCGCCAAACTTATCATAAATCATTCCAGCAGGAATTTGCATGGGTGTGTAGGCAAAATAGTAAAAAGAAATCATCGCCCCAAACTCAGTGGCAGACATATGCAAAGATTGCATCAAATCATGTTGCATGATACCAGGAGAGCTTCGAAGAAAATAATTAAAACAATAAAATATCATACCCACAAAACAAATTGTCCATGGTTGAAGCTTATTTTTGTAAAGGTTGGGTTGATATTTCACGTTGTTAAGCATACTGATCTTCCTTCAATGAGTATTGAACGCGTTAAACTATCAAAATTATGATAAAATCGCAAATTAGATTTGCAACGTTGCTCTTTTTTATTGTATAGCTTATAAGACTGATCATCTCTGATGAGAGACCTTATGAATACAACTAAAGAGCTGGATTTTAAAAAATTAGCCGACTATCTAAAACCCCGTTGCACAGATTGTCATAAGGGTGATTTTGGAAGGGTCTTAATCATTGGCGGTGATATAGGTTATTCAGGGGCGGTCAGACTCGCAGGAGAAGCAGCGATGCGGGTCGGTGCTGGGGCAGTGATGATTGCAACACATCCAGAACACGCAACCAGCTTAAATGTCTCTTGCCCTGAACTCATGTGTCATGGCGTCAATGAGGCTAACCATTTAAGCACATTATTAGAGCAAGCGACCTTCACGGTCATAGGGCCCGGTTTAGGCCAAAGCGCTTGGAGTGTCTCTCTTCTAAAAATTAGTTTGGCATTGGCGCATCAGCCGTTACTTTTGGATGCAGATGCCTTAAATCTGCTGGCAACCAATCAAATCGAGTTACAGCGTGACAATTGTATTTTCACTCCACATCCAGGAGAGGCCGCAAGATTACTCAAAACAACGCCTTTCGATGTCCAAGCAGATCGCATCAGCGCTATTAGAAACTTGCAGGCATTATTAAACGGTATTATTGTTCTAAAAGGTGCAAATACCTTGGTGCTTGCAAATCAAGATGAGATTGGCATTTGTAAAGCAGGCAATCCCGGCATGGCAACAGCTGGCATGGGAGATGTTTTAAGCGGCGTAATTGGTGGCCTAGCAGCCCAACATATTCCATTGACTGACGCGACCAAACTTGGGGTTTTAATTCATGCCATGGCTGGCGATTTATCAGCGAGTCAACAGGGTGAGCGAGGCATGATGGCGTCTGACCTCATGTGTCATTTACGGACCATCGTTAACCGATGACATCATTTGTTCAAGTATTAAATAGTTACTCAACATCATGACGATTCGACTTTATGAAATTTTTACGAATTCCCGTGGCTTGACCACGAGATCCGCAAATTGCTCACTATGGGTACCGACTTTCGTCGGTAATTCGTTCTATTTTAGATCGAAGCGAAGTGAAAATTATTATTTTTTAGCTAGGATTAGGAATTTCACAAAGTCAAGGACGATTCATGTGGGCATTCCCACAGACTTATGTGCCCAAACAGTATCAATTAACCACTGAACCCTCACACAGCGATGGGCGCTTTAATGGCAGCATGAGATTGATAATTTAAAAATTCAAAGTCATCATATTGATAATCAAACAATGAAGCTGGTTTTCGGATAATTCGTAATTGCGGTGGCGGCAGTGGTTGGCGCTGCAGCTGAAGTCGGGTTTGATCCAAATGGTTTGAGTATAAATGACAATCCCCACCAGTCCAGATAAACTCACCCACTTCGAGATTACATTGTTGAGCAACCAGGTGAGTTAACAATGCATACGAAGCAATATTAAATGGCACACCTAAAAAAACATCGGCTGATCGCATATAAAGTTGACAAGATAAACGTTTGTTCGCAACATAAAACTGAAACAGCAAGTGACAAGGAGGCAGTGCCATTTGATCTAATTGCGCAACGTTCCAAGCACTGACAATGAGACGCCGCGAATCAGGATTTGTTTTAATTTGATCCAAAATATCTGATAACTGATCGATAGACTGACCATTGGCCATGGGCCAACTTCGCCACTGTCGACCATACACTGGACCTAACTCACCCTGTTCATCTGCCCATTCATCCCAAATCGTTACACCATGTTCACGCAAATAATGAATGTTGGTATCACCTCGTAAAAACCATAATAATTCATGGACAATGCTGCGCATGTGGAGTTTTTTCGTGGTAACCAGGGGAAATGATTCTGCCAAATTAAAACGCATTTGATAACCAAAAATAGACAAAGTGCCGGTTCCCGTTCTATCTTCTTTCTTAGCGCCATGATCAAGAATATACTGCAGCAACTGCAAATAATTGTTCATCGTTTTCTCCACGCATACCAATAAAGGACCATTCCGGCAATCAACATGGGGATGGATAGCAATTGTCCCATCGTCAACCAATCAAACGCCAAAAAACCGAGCTGCACATCCGGCTCACGAAAGAACTCTACCATAAAACGCGAAACGGCATAACCCATTAAAAAAACGGCCATTACTGCACCGCGTGGTCTTGATTTCCTGGCATACAACCAAATCAATATAAATAAGACAATCCCTTCTAACCCAAATTCATATAACTGTGATGGGTGTCTTGGTTCAAACCCTGCCGCAGGAAAAACCATGGCCCATGGTACATCAGTGATTCGTCCCCATAGCTCCCCATTAATAAAATTTCCCATGCGCCCAGCCGCAAGTCCCAATGGAATAAGTGGGGCTAGAAAATCTGCGATCTCCCAAAAAGATTTATGGATTTTTCGTGCAAGAAAGTATGCAGCCACGGCCACGCCAATTACCCCACCATGAAAAGACATGCCTCCTTGCCAAACTTTGAAAACACTCAACGGATTAAACCAAATTTGATAGGTGTCATAAAAAACCATGTAACCCAATCGACCACCGGCAATCACCCCAACTGCCGAATAAAAAATCAGGTCACTGATTTCTTCAGAGGTCCACTTTAAATGAAAATGTTGGACCCTAAATACTGCCAGTGCCCAAGCCACTGCAAATCCCAATAGATACATCAAACCATACCAATGAATCGCTAAAGGACCAACTGTCAATGCAATTGGATCAATTGATGGATAGGTAATCATAATTTCTCTGTTTTACTCCATGTTAAGAAATGAAAAGATAATAGATTGGTTGCTTGGGTTTACAAGATATACAACCACGTTGACAGGATTTGGCTTCCTCTAGTCGCTGCACAACGCCTTTTGAAACCCATATATCGAGCATGGGTTGAACCGCTTCATTGGCAATGTGAAATTCGCGGGCTATTTGCTCTAAGCTCACCAACTTTGCTTGTTGAATATAATCACGCAGTTGCAACAGCATGGCGCCCTCCTCGCATGATGATCACCACCACGCTGAAAATGACAGCGGTCAAGATGATCGCCCACATCATTGTTTGTTTAATATGTACCATACAAGTCGCTGTTTGATAAAACATGACCGCGGCCGCATAGGCTATGAGCAAGGACCAAAGAATAGAAAACCACATGTATCTTTTATTGGTTTCTTGGCGAATCGCGGCCATCGTCGAAACACAGGGAATATAAAGTAATATAAATAATAAATAACTAAAAGCAGCTGCTTTGCTGCCGAAGTGTTGATAGAGCATACCATAAATCGGTTGTGATGATTGAGGGGCCGCCACATGAGTCAGCAAAGGATGAGACAGCGTCTGCCCCCATTGTGCGAAATGATGTGGTATCGTCCACAGTGCTGTTTGTAAGGAATGAACCAAATCCATGGATTGAATTATACCCTGATCAGGCAGTTGTCCATACAAATTATTTAATGTCCCAATCACCACTTCTTTCGCCAAAGTCCCGGTTAATAACCCAACGACCGCAGGCCAATTATCAGCGTGAATGCCCATCGGCAAAAATATCGGCGTTAACCATTGACCAATATACGCTAAAATAGATAACTCTCCCCCATGCACAGTGACGCTATTCAGCACCCCCAATAACATACAAATGGGAATAATCAGCTTGCCTGCTCGGATTAAAAAATGACGCAATCTCATCGTGGTTTCTTTCCATAAACGATCCCATGACGGGCGATGATAGGCTGGCAATTCTAAAATTAAAGGCGATGCCTGCCTGCTCAGGCTTGTTTTTCGCAACAACAAACCGGTTAGCACCGCCATAACCATACCAATCAAATACAGCAAAAACACCATATTCTGACCATTAACAGGAAAAAATGCGGTTGCAAAGACCGCATAAATAGTCAAGCGTGCGCTACATGACATGTAAGGACTCATCAACACAGTCAACATCCGATCGCGCTCAGACTCTAAAGTACGGGCGGCCAATATTCCAGGAACATTGCAACCAAACCCCACAATCATCGGTACAAAAGACTTGCCTGGTAATCCCAACACACGCATCATTTTATCGATCACAAAGGCGGCTCGCGCCATATAGCCCGATGTTTCCAATAAAGATAATAAAAAAAACATAGCGGCTATCACGGGGGCAAACGTTATCGTCGTATGAATCCCTTGTCCCACACCATTTGCACAGAGACTAATCACCCAATGGGGTGCATGGACCATTCCCAACACAACGCTCGTACCTTGAACAAATAAAGCATCGGTTGTCAAATCAAAGAAGTCCTGAAAGGCTCCCCCCACATGAATTGCCAAAAAAAACACAAGGTACATGACGGTGAAAAAAATAGGGAGCCCCCAAACACGATGCAAGACCATGCGATCGATTTTAGCTGTCAAATAATCGCTGGCATCGGAATTTTTGCTCTGTATGACCTGCACAAACGCATGAATTTGATGATAACGCGCATCAGCCATGAGTATGTCGCTGGATTCAACTTCATTTTGATTGGGTAGTTTAAAACCAGATTCTAAGAGGCGTCTTGCTTGATAGCGTATAAAGTTGTGATCATCATCAGGATGACCCGATACGTCCCGATTTCCTGCCATCAGCCTAGAATCAGGATAGTGAGGATTTTTATGCAATTCGTTCTCAACTGTCTGTAAGCTGTCTTCGATGGTATCAGGAAATTTAATATGAAATTGGCTCACTGATAGTGTGGATCCTATCACCTGTTGTAACTCAGCAATCCCGACTTTTTGATTCGCTTGAACCACAACCACGGGACACTGTAAATATTGAGACAAGGTTTTTATATCGATTGAAATCCCACGTTGCTTCGCAATATCAGTCATGTTCAGTGCTATCACAATGGGTTTACCCAGCTCCAATAATTGTGTGGTTAAATATAAATGGCGCTCCAAGTGACAAGCATCGATGACATTGATGATGACCTCGACCTCCTCAGAGACAACTGCTTGGGCAGTAATTTGCGCATCGCGGGCTGCTTGTGCCGATACCGATAAAGAATAAACACCTGGCAAATCGATAATCTCGACGGTATGTGGACCATCAACAAAGAAACCGAGTTTTTTCTCAACCGTGACCCCGGGCCAATTACCAACGCGCTGCGATTCACCGGTCAACGCATTAAATAGCGTTGTTTTTCCACTATTAGGATTACCAACCAACATGACTTTCGTCATACTGACTCCCAACCTAAGTGACAGGCTTCATCTTTTCGCAACGCAACGGACACCCCCCTGACTTCAATTTGAATGGGGCATCCCAATGGCGCCTTCCGAATGACTAGGACCTCCACGCCCCGGGTTATTCCGAGCGAGAGCAAAAGCCTTCTATACAATAGATCCGTCTGTCCAAAATCAACCAAGCGCACGCGCTCACCTTGCACCAGATCCTGTATCCGCTTCATCATCTCAACCACCTGATAAAATTTATTTGATTGTATCACAAATGTTATCGAGAATCATTCTCATGTTAAACAAAAATTAGTCTGGCTGGTTTAAACTAGACTGAACGCACACGGCCACAGGCCGACTTAAATAATCAACCGACTGCATTTCTTCTAAACGACTGCGCGTACGTTGAAAGGACGTGATGAGGCCACCTGATGTGTATAACTCGGGGACGGTAACCGCCGCTGAGATGACTAAACGAATGTGGCGATCGTACATGACATCGATAAAGTTCATGAGTAAAACGACTTTCACCGTATCATCTTCGCTAAGTTTGGGAATATTTGAAACAAAAACAATGTCGTACAAATTAGCTATTTCCAAATAATCCAGCTGACACCTGGGTAAATTACAGATCACATCAAATTCAAACCAAACAGCCTGTCTAGCCAATTTGACCACATCAATGGCTCGATGTTGAATCATAATCGTGCCACCACAGCGCTGATCCGTCGCCACGGCGTTAAATTGCTGATTCAAAGTCGCAGTGGCCGTTTTGCCCAAAGGATAGACATATGCTTCGGAGAGTGCCTCATGACCCATACGATAATCACGATGCTCAACCAACTCAAAAATATCGCAGTGGGATTTAATTAAATCAATCGCAGGTAAAAATCGCTCCCGTCTAACGCCATTCAAATAAAGATTATTTGGCGCCGTATTAGCAGTAGCAACCAACACCACCTGATTTTCAATAATTGCTGTTAATAATTCGGCTAAAATCATGGCATCCGCAACATCATTGACTAGAAACTCATCCAGACAGAGCAACCGGGTTGTTTTAGCAAGCTTTTTTGCAATCGTGGGCAATGGATTTGGGTGCCCTTGCAACAAACGTAATTGATTATCCACCTGCTGCATAAAATGATGAAAATGGAATCGAGCTTTTTGCTTTATCTCAATATGTTGGTAGAACAAATCCATCAAATAGGTCTTTCCACCACCGACCGGACCCCAGATATACAAACCTTTAACGTGATTCTTCTCCCATAATTTGTACCAGGGGATTGGTTTTTTCATCTCGTCAGCGATGTGTTGTAACTGTCCAATGAGCTGTAGTTGCCTGGCATCATCAACGATCTCACGCCGCGACACCGCAGCCTGATATACTTCAAACAAGTTCATACGATGGTTTCACCCTTCATTTCCGCGCTCCGTCATGGCTGATAACACCCACAACATAGTTTACTCAACTTACAAATAACTCACCATAGCTCAGTAAAAAATTTGCTTTATTACTGTAATAAGGTAAAATTATAATCATAATGTGTAGTATATTGATAATTTAGCTTTTGATGCCAGGTGATTTCTGCGCGGGATTCATATTAATGTTGAATATGTTAAAGTAGTAATCTTTGAGGAGATAGAGTCATGTCATCAAGTTTGACGCGGGAAAGCGATTATCCCAAAAAAGAATACACCGTAGCAGTTATCGGCAAAGACGAAAGCCTAGTCGCAAAATTGGCACTTGCTATAAATGATAATGATAACGGTAAAAAAAATTTTGATCTCGCAGTACCGACTGCTGACGTACATAATCGTCAAATCATAATACGTAAACTTTATCAGCAACCACCTACTAAGGAGGAGAAACTTGAAATATGCACTACATCTGCAGTTATTCGTGCACGCCAGATACTTTTAGTTTTTAATACTGACAACCCAAATCAAAATGAGGAGTTAGAAGAATTAAACAAAAACATCGAAATAATAACTAAAAGCGCAATTCCCGATACTAACCTGATGCTGGTATACGTGCGTCACGTATGGACCCCGCCCTGGTTGTCAAGGATTGTATTAACATTTAAACAAAATAAAGGTTGAGATGCAGTCATGTATTCGGCCTCTGGTTAAGTGAAATACGTTCACTCGGGCCCTGATAGTATCTGCGTTCTTGATCCTCTTCATCCCGACGGCT
>DAIDKT010000024.1 GCA_027449905.1 Legionellales bacterium | reverse complement strand
AAAAACATTCTTTGCCAAATCAATTCCTAATACGCTAATATCTTGTTTCATGGATCCTCCACTTTGTTGAATGAATTTCACAATCTCATTCTGGCTCAATTAGAAGCCTAGTTAAAGTGGCGGGGTCCATACTATTATCCTGAAAGCGGCGTAGCCGCTTGAAGGATCTCCTGAATGTGGCACCTCATTCAATTTTTTAAAAAGTCTTGCAAAATTATTTGGTTATGATCAAATACACGCATGCGAGATTACGAAGAAATCATATCAACGCTTTTAGCCAAAATTGCTGAATTAGAAGAAATCGTCAAACAACAAGCCACAAGGATTGTGGAATTAGAAAGACGCTTGAGTAAAAATAGCAGCAATAGCTCAAAGCCACCGTCAAGTGATGGTTTAAAAAAACCACCGCGCACGAGCTCATTGCGTGAAAAAGGCAAACACAAAAGTGGTGGTCAACCAGGCCATAAAGGTGAGACGTTAAAGCAGGTCGAAACCCCTGACATCATCAAAAAGCATAGACTTAGTTCATGTCCAGGTTGCGAAAAGTCACTTGTTCTTTCACCGATCATTAAGTTAATCAAACGGCAAGTTTTTGATATTCCAGTTCCTAAGATTCAAGTAACGGAGCATCAAGCGGAAGTAAAATATTGCGACTGCTGCAATAAAATGGTCACTGCTTTATTCCCTGATAAAATCACAGCACAGGTCCAATATGGCGAGATAATTCGTAGTTGGTGCGTGTATTATCAATACCAACACTTTATCCCTGAAGACAGACTGCAACAATTGTTTAAAGACATGTATGGTGTATCACTCGCAACAGCTAGTATTTCAAATTATAACAATACTGCGTACCAAGCCTTGGAAGGATTTGAAAAAAACATCTTAAGCATGGCAAAAACAGCGCAAGTTAAACATTTGGATGAAACTGGGTTTCGAGTGGGTGGCAAGACACAATGGCTGCATACGTTATCAACGAATACCTTGACCTATTATCATGTTTCCCCGAAACGCAAATCGTTGATTGATGGACTCGAGGGTATTGTTGTTCATGACCATTGGCGACCTTATTATCAAATTCCCGATGTGAAGCACGCTTTATGCAATCAACATCATTTACGAGAGCTGAAAGCTCTCATCGAGCATGACAGAGAGACTTGGGCCAGAAAAATGTATCGGTTACTGCGTATCATGTTGCGCTACCGCCATTATTATGGTGGCGAGGTATTACCATCTGAGCGATATGAACGCTTACTTAAATTGTACGAACGGATTCTACAAGAAGGCTTTGACTACCATAAAGCAAACTTATTACCTGCAATTAAAAAAAGGCGAGGTCGCGTTGCTAATCGCCCAGGGCATAACCTTCTAATACGGCTATCTAACTATCGTGAAGATGTTTTACATTTTCTGCATGCGCCAGAGGTTCCATTTACAAATAATGAGGCTGAACGGGATTTGCGCATGATGAAATGTAAACAGAAAATATCTGGCGGCTTTCGCTCTGCGCATGGGGCTAATCAATTTGCTCGCATACGCGGGTTTATTAACACCATGCGAAAGCAAGGTTTGAATGTACTGAAGGCCATTCAATCTATTTTTTCTGGTGATATAATGCTTGCTGCAGGATGCTAGTTTTATCCAAATCAGCAAGGAAGCGATTATGCACACAGAATCATACGTTTATCTTTTAACCAATAAGCACAACAACGTTTTATACATGGGCGTCACTACTGATTTGATACGCCGAATCTACCAGCATAAAGCCAAGCTGGTTAAGGGCTTTACTCAGAAATATAATGTTGACCGCTTAGTTTATTATGAAGCGTGTACAAATATCGTTGATGCGATTCGACCCGAGAAACAACTCAAAGGATGGACTCGAAAAAGAAAGGATGCTTTGATTAATACTTTAAATCCTCAATGGGATGATCTGTATCAATCCTTATCCTGAGTAATAAAAAGATTGTGCCACATTCAGGAGATCCTTCAAGCGGCTACGCCGCTTTCAGGATGACGCGCTGGGGAGATACGTTTTATCTGTCTATATGAGTATTGCCCTGTCAATCCTCTAGGAACCTGTGGGCTTAGTACACGACAAAAATGGAGTTGTCTTTCCCGCGCAGGCGGGAATCTATTGTGAATTTGGTATGAGGCCAATAGCAGGATGGATCCCCGCCTGCGCGGGGACGACAAACCATGAACATTTAATTTTTTGTCGTGTACTAAGACCTGTGGGTTAAAATAATTGCGCGTTTTATCCGAGTCAGTTATGGTAATAATGATCTATCGTGAAGAGTAATGCATGCAAAAAATTTTTAAAGTGTCTAAAAACGAGATTAATTTGCCGATTATTGTGATTGTGGCTGGTTTTTTAATCGCGACCTATCATCTTTTTTCCTATTTGATTCCATTTACCAATAATGCGTTTGTGGTCACAAATATTACGCCGATTGCGGCTGATGTGTCAGGTTATATCACGCATATTTATGTCAAAAATGGTCAAGTCGTTAAAAAAGGAGAACCATTAATCGAGGTGTATCCTGAACCTTATCGCTTGGCTTATGAATTTGCCAAATCTAAATATGAACAAGCGATTGAAGGGCTGCATGTCATTGAGCGCGAAACCTGCAAAACCGCTGATTTATTGAAAGCGGCAACGTTTGATTATGAAAAAGCTAAATTAGAATATCAATTAAAAAATGCAGCCAATGTTCGACAGGCAGTACCTGCCTTACAGGTTAAAATATTGCATTATAAAGTTCAATCCAGTGAAAAGAAAAAAGATGCGTTACAAAAACAAATCGCGATTGAAGACCAACGCATCGTTGCCCAGCACAAGCTGGTTAAAGCGTTAAAGGCGGTGATGGGTAATGCGTTGGTTAATTTGAATTTAACGGTGGTGCGCGCACCAACTGATGGCATCGTTGATAATCTGTATATTTCACTTGGTACACCAGTTAAAATTAGAACACCATTATTTTCATTTGTTGACAATACGCATTGGTGGATTCAAGCAAATTTTAATGAAACCGATTTGCGTCGTATTCGACCAGGTGATAAAGCTTATATCGTGCTCCGGATGTATTATTTTAATAAGATTTTTCATGGGCACATTACCAATACGATATGGCCGGCAGATAGACAAGAAACGGTCCAAAGAACCCAGCAACAAAAAATTACCAGCCAAAATGAGTGGATTTTTGTTCCTCAGCGCTTACCCATAGAAATCGAGATCGAGGATCCTGATCCAAACTATCCATTACAACCCGGTGCGAGTGCTTATGTTTATCTCAAAGCTCATTCACATCGTTGAAAAATATGATCAATATGGGCTTCATCGCTTGAATGGGGTTAAAGTCGTTTATATCTTATTTATTCTGTTTGGCGTGAATATATTTATTACAATTCCCAGCGTGTACTTTTATTTTTTTTATATTCCGATTACGGCCATGACAGCTGAAGTGATGTTCGATCAGATAGACGATAAATATCTCGGATTTATTTATACGATGTTGGGTACATCACTGATGGTTTTTATCTTCAACATATTAAAACCGTACCCATTATTTTTTATCTTAGCAGTTTTCTTCGGTACCATCACTTTATACGTGACGACCTTGCGCTGGAATGCGTTGATGCTCCCATTTGTTCCTGTGATCTTAAGTCTCGCCTCATACTCGTTGATATACCCCACGCTGAATATGAATGACAATATGGTGATCAACAACGGCATCACTACCCTGTTCGCCTTGGCGATCATTTTGACCGCCTTGATTTTATTTCCACTTAGCTATTATTATCGTTTGTGGCTGCGTGCATTTATTTTATTGTTGGAAGAGGTCCGAGAAAATTGTCGCTTGATTGCGCAGCAACAAGTCGTTCAGTTTTCCTTGGTCCAAGGACATACTCGCTATCTGGTTTCTTTTTCGAGTAAGTTGCCGCGTAAATTTCCGATTTTTAGCATCTTGAAAATCAATTTGTTAATCAATCAATTCCATATGGCCAGTTGCGTTGGTCAAAGTGAGCTGGTGAACATGAAGCCAGCTGATCTGCAAAAGTTAATCGAGGATGTGACCTTATTTATAGATGCCATTAAAAAAGAAAAGACATTTTATTTAGATAACAAACAGTATTTGGTTTTATATCAATTGGTCAATACTTGGAATAAATTATGTTCAAGGCTATAGATTATCGAACGACCCGGGCATTTCAAATATGCATCATTTTTGTGACGACACTGATGATCCAACGCTATTTAAAATTTACCCATGCTGGATGGATAGGTTTTTCCGTGATGATGATCTATGCCGGCTTTGACTCAGGAACCAGCTTGCATCGAACGGTGCATCGTTTTTGGGGCGTGATGTTTGGGCTGTTACTCTCTTATTTCTTGTGGGTTTTGATGCGACTCGATGTCGGGTTTGTTTTATTTGTGGCCCCAGTGATTGTATTCATGGCTTTTTTTACATTGGGGAAATACTATGTATCACCGACTATTTTTATGGTGACTTTAACTGCGCTCGGTTTAGATTATTATACCCTTGACCAATATGAGCCGATAAATTTTTTCTTTGATTATACGCGAGCAACGGTTCTTGCCTTAGCGATTTGCGTTTTTTTTGAGTATTTTATTTTCAAAAAGAGTAATTTAACCCATCATTTTTATTTTGATTTGCAACAAACGGTCATTCGTCAATTAGGACAGTTGTTTGAAATTGTAACCAATACCCCTGTCCGTCATAGTCACTATTTGAAATTAAGTGCACAATTAAATCTTCGTCTTTTAGAGTTACAGTCATTTTTATTGGTTGTGAAGCATGATTATCATGTGCAAACTCAATATTTTGATTCCTTAGATACATTTTATGAGAGTATAGAACAAATTTATCATAATATACGTCAGCTGTTTGTCTCTGAATCATCTCGACAGGCCACGCTGATATCAGAAACAAGAGCACAACTTGATGCTCTAGAAAACATGATTCAAGAACAACATCAAGATCGGGGAGAGGTGGTTTGTTCAAAAAAATATGGATGATGGTCATCATCCTCAGCTTGTTCACGGTATCGTGTTCATTAAACACCAGATTTAAACCCAAAGGGCCTATTCAAGTACCTGATAACTGGCATGAGCACGATAAGCGTTTTGTTGCGAGTCAGGTTAATCCCGCCTGTTTTGTTTGGTGGACGCGTTTTCATGATCCGATGTTGGAAAATTTAATTGCAACAGGTCTTCAACAAAATAACAATATTCAGGTCGCCAGGGCAAATATTGAAGCAGCGCAAGGTGAATTAAAGCGAATAAAATTGAATTGGATTCCAAGCATCGGCAGTAATGTCGGTTACTCCTCATTCCCATATTTAGGTTATCCAGGGGTGATTGTGACGGCCATTCCTACCTATACATTGAATATATTGAGCCAAATTAAAGAACAACAGCGGGCTAAATATGAGTTGCGGATCACACGAAATATGCGTGACACGGTTAAATTAACCGTCATCACACAAATCGCGATCAATTATTTTGGTTATCTGGCCCAAAAAGAGCGCTTAAGTTTGCTTCAACAAGTCGAGCTCGATTTAAGTCAATCTATCAAGATTTATCAAGCAGCGTATCACGGCGGGTTGTCAGCAGCGATTGATTTAGACAAACTGAAAAGTAGTTTAAGTACTGTACAATCTCAGGAAATGATCATCAGAAAAAATATCGTCATTCACCAAAATGCCATTCGCTATTTGCTCAATCAAAACCCCCATGACTTGCCTGAAACGTACCCATTTAGTCATCTCGACACCCAGCGGTTGGTGGTTGGTACACTACCCATTCAAGTGCTTGAAAGTCGTCCCGATATGATGCAAGCAACACAAGCATTAAAAGCAGCAAATGCCGGGGTGGAGATTGCTTTTAGTCATTTTTTACCCAGTATTCAACTAAGTCTGGCACGCGGGGATATTGCGACAGTGCCAAATGGGGGTACGCTCGGCTTGCCGGTTCATTTTAATCAAGCTTTACTCCAAGCCCCGATCCTCACTTTATCAACACTCGGGGAGTGGGACAAAGCCAAAGCACTGAGTAAGGCTTCTTATTTTCGCTACCAGGATACTTTGCGCCGGGTACTGCGTGAGGTAAACGATGATCTGGCTGCGCATGAGTATTTTAGTGAGAGATTGGCACACACGGTGGTGGCTGAAAAACAATACGCGGCGTCTTATCAGTTAAATCAACAACTGTATAAAAATGGCATCATGAGTTATTTGGATTTATTGGATGAAAAAGTGCGGCTCGATAAAATCAAAATAAAAGTAAATGAACATAAGCTTGATCAATTGATGACAATTGTCCATTTGTATCAAGATTTGGCCGCAGGGTATGGGTGTATTGATGCTCAACCGCCCCACTCTGAAGTACGCTGAAATCCAATCAATTTGAGATCCTACTCTATGTTAAGAATGAGTTACCATCCTGGGTAAAAGGCATATTTTGCTGTGGGTTTAACCAAATATTGTCTTTTGGCGAACATCTTGCATGCTGACATCTAATTTTGGGACGCTCCCTGGTTCCTATCGTACTAAATTCATGATATAAGTTTCCCAGTTAAAAATAGAATTGATGAATAGACCGCTTGCAACAACACCATTTAGTAAAAAGTGGAGATAAGGCAAACGGTCAAACGAATAAGGACATTCCGCATGACATACACTCAACAACATCTTAGTGAATCTATTGAAATTTTGAAAAAAATTGATGTAGAATCGATTGAAAAAATAGCGATTCTGTTGGCTAAAATCAAGGAAAACGAGGGTCGATTATTTTTCTTGGGTGTCGGTGGTAGTGCAGGAAACTGCTCGCACGCGGTCAATGATTTTCGTAAAATTGTCGGAATAGAAGCCTATGCCCCAACCGATAATGTTTCAGAGTTAACGGCACGCACTAATGATGAAGGATGGGCCAGCATCTTTGTTCAATGGCTTAAAACCAGTAAATTAAATCCCAACGATGCTATTTTTGTCTTGTCAGTCGGCGGTGGGAGTTTAGATAAAAACATCAGTCCAAATTTAGTCATGGCCCTGCAATATGCGAAATCAATCCGAGCTAAAGTAACGGGTATCCTTGGACGCGATGGTGGTTATACCGCGCAAGTTGCGGATGCTTGTGTCATCATTCCCACCGTGAACCCTGAAAATATCACCCCTCATTCCGAAGCGTTTCAAGCAGTGATTTGGCATTTATTGGTATCTCATCCTAAATTAAAAGCAAATCAAACGAAATGGGAGTCAGAGGTTGGCTGTGCCATTTAAGCCAACAAAACGGGCCGTCTTTTTAGATAGAGATGGGGTGATTAATCAATCCATCGTGCGCCATGGTAAACCTTATGCCCCAGCAAGCCTCGCCGAAGTAGAGATTCTACCAGATGTACCTGAGGCCTTAGCGCTGTTATCCGATATAGGGTATTTACTCATTGTTGTTACCAATCAACCGGATGTGGCGCGTCAAACAACCACGCAACAATCGGTGGAAGAAATACATGCTTACCTGGGTACTCATTTACCTATAGATGAGTTTAGCGTGTGTTACCATGTTGACGAAGATCATTGCGCCTGTCGTAAGCCAGCTCCTGGCCAGCTGATCGCAGCCGCGCGAAAGCATCAAATTGATTTATCACAAAGCTATATGATAGGAGACCGATGGCGAGATGTTGAAGCGGGTCAAAATGCTGGTTGTCAAACTATTTTTATTGATTATGGATATGCTGAAAAACAACCCAGCACAATGAATTTTCGTGTCCATACACTCAAGGAAGCTACACATATTATTTTAGGGAGAGAAACAAGTGATGAAATCAATTGATCAATTAAAAGTCAAAATTTTTGCTGACGGCGCAGATAAAGCCGGCATGTTTGAAATGAATGCCAAATCTTTTGTTCAAGGCTTAACGACCAATCCAACTTTAATGCACAAAGCAGGTATTCTTGACTATAAAGCATTTGCGTTGGATGTATTAAGTGAAATTAAAACAAAATCTGTTTCCTTTGAAGTGTTCTCAGATGATTTTGATGCAATGGAGCGCCAAGCCCATGAAATAGCGAGTTGGGGCAGCAATGTGTATATTAAAATACCGGTAACCAACACAAAACAAGTGCCAAGTTATGCCCTCATTAAAAAACTAGCCGCTAAAGAAATTAAGCTCAATATCACCGCCATCATGACACTCAGTCAAGTTCGAGATGTAGTGAATTCACTAGATCCCTATGTCCCGAGCTATATATCAGTTTTTGCAGGACGGATCGCAGATACTGGACGTGATCCATTACCCTTAATGGCTGCCGCTGTCGAGCTATTAAAAATAGCCCCAGCCGCCGAACTAATCTGGGCGAGTCCAAGAGAGCTTTTAAATATTTTTCAAGCCGACGAGATTGGTTGTCATATCATTACGGTTACACACGATATGATAAAAAAATTGAATTTAATTGGATATAATTTAGAACAATACTCTCAAGATACAGTTAACATGTTTTATCAGGATGCGGTGGCTGCTGGCTTTGATTTGTAGCAACGGTTATCTAAGGGACGATGTATATGACACAAGGGTCGCCACTGGCTGATAAAAAATTAGCTATCATTGGCTTGGGATATGTTGGTTTACCGTTAGCGATTGAATTTGGTAAAATTAGACCTGTACTTGCCTATGATTTAGATCAGCAAAGGATAGCAGCCCTCAAGCAAGGTGATGATCAAACCTTGCAGGTCACCGCCACTGAATTAAAGGCAGCTAAATTGGTCTATTTCACCCACAATTTATCCTATTTAGCTGACTGTGATATTTACATTGTCACCGTTCCGACTCCCATTGATTGTTTTAAAAAACCTGATTTTTCTTTGTTAACTCAGGCGTGTACCATGCTTGGCCCCTATCTTAAACAAGATGATCTCGTGATCTTTGAATCAACCGTATACCCAGGCGCAATTGAAGAAATTTGTGTGCCTAACCTAGAAAAATATTCGAGTTTAATATTTAATCAACATTTTTTTGTAGGTTATAGTCCAGAGCGTATGAACCCAGGGGATGCAACACACCGTTTGACCACCATCAAAAAAATCACGTCCGGATCTACCCCTGAAGTAGCAGAACTCGTTGATAGCCTGTATCAAGAAATCATCATAGCTGGTACGCATAAGGTCTCGAGCATCAAAGTCGCTGAGGCAGCTAAAGTCATTGAAAACACCCAACGAGATCTGAATATTGCTCTGATCAATGAATTAGCTATTATTTTTAATAAATTAGCCATTGATACAGAAGAAGTCTTAATAGCTGCTGAAACCAAATGGAATTTTGTCTCTTTTCGACCAGGGTTAGTCGGGGGGCATTGTATTGGGGTCGATCCTTACTATTTAACACAGAAAGCCGAAGCGGTGGGTTATCATCCGGAGATTATCCTTGCCGGAAGGCGTTTAAACGATCAAATGGCGTTTTATATTACGTCTCAATTTATCAAAACACTATTAAAAAAACGGATTCATATTGATGGTTCGCGCATTCTTATTATGGGATTAACCTTTAAGGAAAATTGTCCTGATCTGCGGAATACCAAAGTCATTGATATGATGAATGAATTAAATAGCTTTAATGCCATGACCGAAGTATATGATCCTTGGGTCAATCCAGAAACAGCTCAGGCGGCATATGGTATCACAATAATTGACTATCCACGCTGCAACGAGTACGATGGTATTATTTTAGCTGTCGCTCACCAACAGTTTAAAGACATGGGTGCAGAACAAATTCGTCAGTTTGGTAAAGAAAATCATATTTTATATGATATAAAATATATATTACCGCCTGATGCGAGTGATATCCGGTTATGATCATAGGCTTTTTTTCATGCGATATGAGCATGTAATACAACAACTACAGCAAACTCCCAAACGATGGTTGATAACCGGTGTCGCTGGTTTTATTGGCTCCAATCTCTTGGAATTTTTATTAAATAATAATCAACTTGTAACCGGATTAGATAATTTATCTACGGGTTATCTACAAAATTTAGAAGAGGTCCAGCGCACCGTAGGAAAACAAAAGTGGGAAAATTTTTATTTTTTTCAAGGTGATATTTGTAGTTTGTCGGATTGCTGTGCTGCTTCCGAAGGCATGGATTATATTCTTCATCATGCCGCATTAGGTTCTGTGCCACGATCAATCCAGGATCCCATCGCAACCAATCATGTTAATATTGATGGGTTTTTAAATATGTTAGTCGCTGCTCATCAAGCAAACGTTCTGAATTTTGTCTATGCCGGTTCAAGTTCAACCTATGGTGACGATGAAAATCTTCCCAAAATGGAGGACCGTATCGGTGCACCCATATCTCCGTATGCGGTCAGTAAATATGTCAATGAATTATATGGCGCTGTATTTTCAAAAAATTATGGGCTCAATAGCATAGGTTTGCGTTATTTTAACGTGTTTGGAAAAAGACAAAATAGTTTGGGTTCCTATGCTGCTGTTATTCCAACCTGGATTAAAGCGATAATCAAAAATGAAATTATCACTATTTATGGAGATGGGGAAACAAGTCGAGATTTTTGTTACATAGACAATGTGATCCAAGCCAACATTTTAGCGGCAACCGCTGATCCTGCTGCGCAAAATCAAATTTATAATATTGCTTTAAATGACAGAACCAGTTTAAATCAACTGTTTGGTTATCTCAAAAACGCCCTTGAACAACACGGGATTCACTATGATCAATCACCTATTTATCAAGCTTTTCGCAGTGGCGACATGAGACATTCACAAGCAGATATTCGTAAAGCAACGTTGGCATTAGGTTATGAACCAACCGACCGAGTTCAAATGGGTATTGAAAAAGCGATCGAATGGTATATTGGACATATAAAATGAAAAAAATCGTCCATATCATGAATGGCCTTGATCGTGGCGGTACTGAAAAAGCATTGTTTCTGTTGTTAAAATCATTACAGACTGATTATCAGTTCTATATCATCGTGCTTGATAAACCAGGGATCTATTCTTCGCAAATTGCAAACTTGGGCATTCCTATAAAACATTTATATATGAAGACCCATCCCATCAAAGCTTGCCTTGTTCTCATAAAAAGTTTAAGACAAATCAGGCCCGATATTGTCCAGACTTGGTTGTATCATGCTGATTTATTGGGTGGTATTACCGCAAAATTATGTGGTGTGAAAAAAATTATTTGGGGTATTCGCTGTGAGGGTATACATCTTAAAAAAACAACCCGTATCATGAAGCATGGTTGTGCACTCTTATCAACCATAATCCCGCACCATGTCGTCACAAACTCCCAATCCGCAGCTGATAAACATATTAAAGCAGGTTATCATGCGGCAAAAATAAGAATTATTTATAATGGTTTTGAAATACCTGCGATCAAGGAGCGAGTTGCGTCAAAGAGTGAGTCACGAACAAAAATCACCATAGGAACTCTGGCTCGCTATCACCCGGATAAAGATTACGTCACGATGATTCGAGCGATCGATATCATTTGCCGTGCAGAACCAACGACCTATTTTGTGTTGTGCGGTCCTGGGTGTCATTCTAAAAATGAAGAACTGATCAAATTACTTGCTCAAACAGAATCTGCGAAGCAGATCACCCTTATTAATGGTGTACCAGAATCGACAGCGTATTTAAATACCTTAGATATATTTGTCCAATCATCCAAAACAGAAAGTTTTTCTAATAGCTTAGTTGAAGCGATGTTGTGTGGCGTGCCTTGTGTAGCAACTGATGTGGGAGAAACACGGGCTATCTGTGGAGAACATGCTGTTTTGGTTGCGAAAGAAAACCCTGAGCAGTTAGCTCAAGGATGCCTCAAGTTGATAAAAAAGACCCCGGCAGAACGAGTACATTTAGGCAAACTAGCAAGTCCTTATATTGCGCATCATTTTTCATTACCAAGTTACGCCTTAAATTTTAAGACCCTATATGAGTCGACTTGATGAGATTTCTAATTTTACCTGAAAAATGGTAATTTTAACTTCTTTCCAATCTAAAAATAGAACGAATTACTGACAAAAGTTGGTGTCCATAGTGAGCAATGTGTGGAACCCCTGTTCAAGTCACTGAGTTCATGGAATTTCATCAAGTGGAGTATGATCTGCCATGTTCTTTTAACTTCATGGCTATCGATCAGCTGATAAGTATTATTCATTTATATCAAGATTTAACCTGAGGATATGAGGGTATGGGGTGTGCTGTGAAAAAAGGCTAAGTCGTCTATTTGAATTGTGAGATCTTTGTGTTATAAATTCCGTGTCATGGATTTTTAAAGGGTAGATACAATGGATCATGTGCTTATCACAGGTGGTGCTGGCTATGTCGGTAGTTTATTAACGCCTCAATTGCTGGCTTTAGGATATCACGTCACTGTTTATGATACTCTGTTTTTTACGGATAATTTTTTGCCTAAAAAGCATCCTCACTTAAGCATCATCGAGGGTGATATCAGAGACACGGCTCAATTAAGTGCTGCGATGAAAGGAGTGGATACGGTCATTAGTTTGGCATGTATTTCTAATGATGCGAGTTTTGTCTTAGATGAAAAACTCAGCACGTCTATCAACTTAGATGCATTTGAGCCCATGGTCATTGCAGCGAAGCAAGCGCGCGTAAAACGCTTTATTTATGCTTCTTCAAGCTCGGTTTATGGCGTATCTGATCAACTTGATGTAACTGAAGAACATCCGCTGGTTCCCCTTACGTTGTATAATAAATATAAAGGTATGTGTGAGCCCTTGTTATTCAAACACATGGATGACAATTTTACCTGCGTCACGATTAGACCTGCGACTGTCTGTGGATACGCTCCGCGATTACGATTGGATTTGAGTGTTAATATTCTCACAAATAACGCCATCAGTCATAATAAAATCCTGGTTTTCGGTGGGGATCAATTACGACCTAATTTACATGTTCAGGATATGTGTGATCTCTATGCATTGTTATTGACCGTACCAAAAGAAAAAATCGCAGGTCAAACATTCAATGCAGGTTATGAAAATCTCTCAATCCGGAAAATTGCTGAAGTTGTTAAACGGGTCGTAGAAGAGGAGTTTCCTGAGAAAGCCCCACTTCAATTAGAAGTGACGGTATCGAATGATAATCGTTCTTATCACATAAATTCAGATAAAATTAAGCATTGCTTAGGGTTTGAACCTAATCTAACTATTGAGGATGCAGTGCGTGATTTGTGTCATGCGTTTCGTGATGGAAAAGTTCCCAATAGTATGACAGATGACATTTATTATAATGTTAAAAGGATCCAATCGCTGGAAGTAGCCTGATGAGTAAACCCATTGCGATCGTAACCGGCGGGGCTGGATTTATTGGGAGTCATATGGTCGATTTGCTGTTGCAAAGCGGCTATCAAGTGCGTGTTATTGATAATTTATCCGGTGGGCATGTTAAAAATATCGCGCACCATCTTAATAATCCTGATTTTACTTTTGTAGAATTTGATATTCGCAATATGAAGCCAGAGACACCTTTGTTTCAGGACGCGCGTTATGTTTTTCATTTCGCGGGTATTGGTGATATCGTGCCTTCTATCGAAGAACCTGTTTCTTATATGGAAACCAACGTATTGGGAACAGTGAAAGTTCTTCAAGCGGCAAGAGCCGCGCGAGTTAAAAAGTTTGTTTATGCCGCATCCTCTTCATGTTATGGTCTAGCCGCAACGCCAACGAAAGAGGACCATCCCATCAATCCCCAGTATCCTTACGCACTGTCTAAATACCAAGGTGAGTGCGCAGTGTTTCATTGGCAGCATGTTTATAAGCTTCCAGTGAATTCCGTGCGTATTTTTAATGCTTATGGAACACGGGTGCGCACTACAGGTGCGTACGGCGCTGTTTTTGGCGTGTTCTTTAAGCAAAAATTATTGGGAAAACCTTACACGGTGGTTGGTGATGGTACACAAACACGAGATTTTTTATATGTGACCGATGTCGCCAAAGCTTTTCTAGCGGCGGCGGAGACTGATTTGACAGGAAACATTTGGAACATCGGCGCAGGGAGACCTCAATCTATTCAATACCTTGTTGAGTTATTGGGTGGGGGACAAATGGATTATGTTCCTAAAAGGCCATGTGAGCCAGATTGTACCTGGGCTGATATCAGTAAAATCACCCGAGAATTGGGATGGACCCCCTCAGTTAATTTCATTGATGGTGTCGAGATGATGCTGGCTGAAATCGATCATTGGCAAGATGCGCCTTTATGGGATAAACAATCAATCGACAGGGCAACAAAAACGTGGTTTGAGTATTTAAGTTAGATAGAGACATTCTCTATAGGAGCGGGCCGTTAAACAGGGAGTTATCATATGTTTTTGAGTCATTATCAACATAAAATTAAGACGATCGAAGAGTTATTACATATTATCGGCCCATTTCCCCGGGAAAAAAAAGTGGTGATGTGTCATGGTGTATTTGATGTCGTTCATCCTGGGCATATGCGGCATTTAATGTATGCTAAGGGTAAAGCTGATATTTTGGTGGCTAGCTTGACCGCCGATCATCATATTAATAAAGGACATTACCGTCCCCATATTCCTCAAAATATTCGGGCAGCTAATTTATCTGCTTTCGAAATGGTTGATTATGTCATCATTGATAAACAAGCCACGCCTTTACAGAATATTGCGTTAATAAAACCAGATTTTTTTGCAAAGGGATACGAGTACTCAGCCAAGTCTAAGCCGAAAAAAACGCAAGAAGAAGAACAGTTATTAGGGAGCTACGGTGGGGAAATGCTATTTACCCCAGGCGATGTTGTTTATTCTTCCTCGAAGTTTATCAATCTTGAAGAGCCCGTCATTCGCCTGGAAAAATTGGCAGCCGTGATGGAAAAAGAAGGCATCAATAGCGATCATCTGATTGATAGCCTCAGTTCGATCGAACCATGCACGATCCATGTGATTGGTGATACGATTGTTGACGGGATTACCTATACGAATGTGATTGGCGGTCAAATAAAAACCCCCACATTGAGTGTGCGTTTGGAGTCACAGGAAAATTTTGTGGGGGGGGCCGGTATTGTTGCTAAACATCTCAAGGCAGCCGGTGCGAATGTTATTTTTACAACCGTGCTAGGAGAAGACCCCTTAGCTGAGTTTGTACTCAATGATTTGAAAGAAGCGGGCGTAACCGTACAATTAATTATTGATAAGAATCGACCCACGACGTATAAAAATGCCATCGTCGCAAATAATTACCGGTTAGTCAAAATAGATACGTTAGATAATTCGTCCATTTCCGATTCCATCGTTGAGCAGTTCGTTGATAAAATTAGCAAAACCAAGGCTGATGGCGTTATTTTTAGTGATTTTCGACACGGCATTTTCAACAAACGCACAATTGATGACTTAGTCCGTGCTATTCCCGAAAATTGTTTTAAGGTTGCGGACAGTCAAGTCGCGAGTCGATGGGGCAATATCATTGATTTTCAAGGCTTTGATTTAATCACACCGAATGAGCGTGAAGCGCGATTTGCACTTGGTGACCAAGATTCTGGTATACGTCCTTTAGCAGCGAGTTTATATGATGCTGCCAAATGTAACACGTTGATTCTTAAACTGGGTGAAAAAGGTTCATTAACCTGTTGTAATAATGATCATGACTCGTTGAATTCTTATGTGTTTATAGACAGTTTTGTTGATCACCTGGTTGATGCGGTCGGCTCAGGCGATGCGCTTTTAGCCTATGCAACATTAGCTTTAATGAAGGGTTATTCACCCGCGATATCCAGTATTGTCGGTGCAATGGCCGCTGCTTGCGAATGTGAAGTGGATGGTAATATACCAATATCTAAAGAGGATGTGATTAAAAAGATTCGTCGAGTTGTTGCCCATTCTCAATATCAATATGAGCCGGTTAATCCACCCCATATCGGGGAAGTCACTTACATAGAGCATGCGGTGGAGGCATGAAAGTAGTGGTGGTTGGATTAGGTGTGCAGGGGAAAAAACGCCAATTTCATGCGGGCCAAGATTACGTGTGTAGTGTTGATCCGTTCAACTCAGCAGCAGATTATTCCTCTATTCAAGCTGTTCCTCTAGCTGATTATGACGCCGCGCTGGTTTGTGTATCAGACGAACCAAAATATCAGGTGATAAAATATCTCCTGGAAAACGGTAAACATGTTTTGGTAGAAAAACCCTTGTGGACTAAGTCTGATGAGCAAATACTCGAATTACAAGATTTGGCCCAGCGGCATCAGGTATTATGTTATACCGCATATAACCACCGGTTTGAGCCTCATTTTGTGCGCATGAAAGAGCTACTCGATACAGAGCAACTAGGGTCAATCCGCTATTGTCGTCTGTTCTATGGTAACGGTACAGCCCGCTTAGTGCGTGATTCCACATGGCGTGACCAAGGTGCTGGTGTGTTACCTGATTTAGGCTCTCATTTACTAGATACGCTACATTTTTGGTTTGGTAAGCAGCCGCAAGGGTTCCAAATTGTGATGATGAATCGTTTTGAAAATCAAGCACCCGATCATGCGGTTATTGTCAATCAGCGATCGTCACCGCGGATCTTATTGGAAATGAGTTTATTATCTTGGCGCAATCATTTTGTTTGCGAAATAGTCGGTGAAACAGGTTCTGCTTTTATTGATTCTTTATGTAAATGGGGCCCCAGTCGATTTACGTATCAAAAACGGATATTACCCAGCGGTAGACCACCAGAACACAGTGTCACGTTGGTTCAGGATGATCCGACATGGGCTTTAGAGTATGCACACTTTAAGGCGTTAATTTTATCTAAGGTGCAAACAAATTTGATGACTGATTTATGGATCCAGCAGGAGCTTAATAAGTTGTCAAACCATTATATCGAACGAACAGAGACAGTATCATGAGTAAACAGATCAATAGACCGCTTCAGAAAGGCACTGAGGTGTGTGACATGAGGTATCAAGCCGAATCGGAGAAACAGCATGCACAATCGGTACACGAAGATTCGAGTGGTGCCGTGATGTCACATGTCTCCGCTTCAGTCGAGTTTCAGAAACGGTCCAATATGACGATTGGTTGTGTTGGGATGACGCATCTTGGTTTGATTCATGCAACCGCATTTGCTGAACGTGGATTTAACTTAATTTGTTATGATCAACAATCAACCTTGATTGCCCAATTACAAAGACTGGAATTCAGTATCAACGAGCCAAACCTTGATTTTATGGCTAAAAAAAATCAGAAAAATATGACATTTACCGATGATATTCATCAGTTACGATCTTGCCAAGTCGTTTTTATTGCTTACGATGTCCCAACGGATGATGCTGGTAACAGCGAGCTCAATGTTATTCATAGCTTATTAGAAAAAGTTCAGTCCGTACTGTCGCCACAAGCCAGTTTGGTTCTACTTTCACAAGTACCTCCTGGCTTCACACGAAGTATTAATCTTTGTAAAACCCGCCTTTTTTACCAAGTTGAAACATTGATTTTTGGCAGGGCGGTTGACCGGGCGTTATTTCCTGAGCGTTATATCATTGGTGCCGCAGAACCAGCTAACCCCTTGCCACCAGCCTATCAGAAATTGCTTGAATGTTTCAATTGTCCCATTCTAAAGATGAAATATGAAAGTGCTGAGCTCGCAAAAATATCAATCAATATGTTCTTGATTTCTTCTGTCGCAACGACGAATACTTTGGCTGAGATTTGCGAAAAAATCGGTGCCGATTGGGGTGATATTGTCCCGGCATTGAGATTGGATAAAAGAATAGGTCCGGATGCTTATTTAATGCCTGGATTAGGTCTTGCCGGCGGTAATTTAGAAAGAGATTTAACAACGATTATCAATTTAGGCCAAGCACACCAAACAGAAACCAGTGTTCCACAATCCTGGCTGATTAATTCAAGATATCGTCGCGACTGGGTGTTACGATGTTTACAAAATCACCCGTTGGGTCATTTGAAAGCCCCCAAAATATGTGTTTTAGGTTTAGCATATAAACCGGATACGCATAGTATCAAAAACTCTCCTGCTATTGCCTTAATCCAGCAATTAAAAGGCTATCAAATTTTCACACACGATCCGGTTGTTAAACAAGGAGCATTAACGGATGCCACACATTGTTTGGATTTATCTGTGGCAATTGAGGGAGCAGATATAGTTATTATGATGTTATCAAGCGACGTATATCGTGCGATGACAATAGAGCATGTTGCTCAATTAATGAGGGGAAATATCATTATTGATCCCTTTGGTGTGTTGATGGTCAATGAGAAGATTGAAGACATTCATTATTATACTTTAGGAAAAAGTGCCATTTATTTAAAAGAAAAGGAAGTTGATTATGTTTAATCATTTAAATCAAGAGGAGATGCAACCAAAACGTGTCGTGGTTTTAGGTGCAAGCGGCTTTGTTGGTAGTTCAACCGCGAGGAAGTTGGCGGCTAATAATATTCCTTATCTGGCTATCTCCCGAAAAGAAATTGATTTATCACATCAAGCTGCATCAGGAGCGTTAGCTAGCCTATTACAAACAGATGATGCCTTGGTGGTTATTTCTGCTAAAGCGCCTTGCAAGAACTACGAGATGCTAACAGCAAACGTTAATATGATGAAAAACATTTGTGACGCGCTCATCAAACAGCCAGTTAACCACCTAATTTATATTAGTTCAGATGCGGTCTACGCTGACTCAATGGATAAAATTAATGAACAATCTGCAGCTGCACCGACCTCTTTGCATGGTGCCATGCATTTGGCCCGTGAGCATATGCTAAAATCAATTATAAAACCAGAAAGTCTGGCTATTTTAAGGCCAAGTTTATTATATGGTGCACATGATCCGCACAATGGCTATGGCCCAAATAGTTTTTACCGTTTAGCAGTTGCCAGTAAAGCGATCGAGTTATTTGGCTTGGGAGAAGAGCAACGGGATCATGTTTATATTGAAGATGTTGCAGAGATTATTTATTTAACCTTGTTGTATCGAAGTTACGGTGTCCTAAATATTACAACCGGAGAAGTGGCTTCTTTTTTTGACATAGCGACAATTATTGGGCAATCAATCGATCAAGCTATCGAGGTTAAATACCGTCCTAGGAATGGTGTTATGCCACATAATGGTTATCGCGCATTTGATAACGCGATTTTTCAACGGGCGTTCGAAGGGTTTAAATATACCTCATTGCGTGATGGTATGTTGAAGATGCACCAAAATGCCCAAGAAATTATCTAATAGGGGGGGGTATGGAAGAAGTCAATTTATTGCGGGCGTTACCAAATATAAAACGTAATATTAAAGCAAGACTTGATGCAAAGGATCCAGATATTATTAAGTTATCTAAGCAATATGGACAATTGTATTTTGATGGCCCCAGAGATTATGGGTATGGTGGTTATCGATATGATGGACGTTGGGTCCCAGTTGCAAGAGATATAGTCGATCATTTTAATTTAAAAAAAGGGGATCGTGTTCTTGATGTCGGTTGTGCAAAAGGTTTTCTTGTCAAAGATTTGATGTTAGCGTGTCCTGGTTTGGACGTTTTTGGCATTGATATTTCAGATTACGCTCTAAAGAATTGTGAGCCTGAGGTAATTGGTCGTTTACATCTCGGTAGTGCAGACAATCTTCCTTTTCCTGATGAGAGTTTTCAAGCAGTCATTTCATTAAACACCATTCATAATTTAGCCCGTGATCGTGCTTTGGTTGCGCTTCAAGAAATCGAGCGGGTATCAAAAGGGAATAGTTTTGTACAAGTCGATAGCTATCACACAGCGGAACAAAAAACACGATTTGAATCTTGGGTATTAACCGCTGAGTTTCATGACTATCCGCAACAATGGATTGCGTTATTTCATGAGGCTGGGTATACAGGAGACTACGCTTGGACTGTTTTAGATTAAATCATCTTAACCGCTCACGTCGAAGCAGGAAATAGCACATATTGTGCGTATTTGGAATAATAACATGCACTAAAGTTAGATTGTACTGTAAAATTTTAACTTTAGACTGTCGTTGCAAAGCATGAAACATATGAGGGAGATAAATATGAGTAAAACGTACGTCATACTGGGTGGTGGTGGTTCCTTCGGTATTCATACAGCAATGTACTTATTAGAGCATGCTAATCCGAAAAAAGTCATTGGTATAGGGAGAAATTTATTACGTGAAGAGCCTTTTTCATTAAATATTCATCAATACAGCGGATTTGAATATCATGCCCGTCATGTTACGCATGAACTGGATCTTTTGATGGAATTGTTGGACAAAGAAAAACCGGAGATTATTATTAATTTTGCTGCTCAAGGAGAGGGTGCTGTTTCTTGGAAAAATAGTTGGCGATATTTTGAAACGAATTCGATGGCATTAGCCAGATTAACCGAAGAGTTAATGAAACGGGATTGGTTAGAACGATTCATACAGATTGGGACATCTGAGATGTATGGTTCAGCTACTTATCCGTGTAAAGAAAATGAGCCGATTAAACCATCCAGTCCTTACGCTGCATCTAAAGTGGCCTTTGATATGCATTTGGAGTCAGTGCATCGGTTTTTGAATTTTCCAATGAATGTTATTCGTCCGTCGAATGCTTATTGCCCTGGACAATTGCTGCATCGAGTTATTCCAAAAGCGTTACTTCTCGGACGTTTAGGCAAAAAACTGCCTTTACACGGTGGCGGGCGCGCCGAAAAATCTTATATACATGCACGTGACTTAGCAAGAGCAATTTACCTTGTATCTGAAAAAGCACCATTTGGAAAAATTTATAATGCAGGGCCAGAGAGGCCAACATCAATTAAAGAGGTTGTAGAACGATGTGCGGGTGCATTGAATATACCATTTGAATACTTATGCCAAGTATCCGACGATCGTTTGGGTCAAGACTCGCGATATTGGTTGGATTCTACAGCTATCAAACAAGATGTTGGATGGGAACCTGAGATAAACTGGGATATAGGATTACGTGAAATGGTTGATTGGACAGATCGATATTTGGATCAGTTAAAGCACTACTCAACAGATTATGTGATGCGTGCCTGAGGTGCGTTGACAATGGTGCCTAAAACCTAGATACCGTGATTTTTATACGGGAGCAAGTATCCATCTTCAGCACGTAACGATCTGATGGTTACTGATTTCCCGCGGATCGCATAGAAAAGCCACGGGAGCTCACAAAAAGATGAATTGTCAGCAGGTCCTTGTTTGCAGCGCCATTCGTTACGTAAATAGATACAATCTTAATCTCTTATGTAAGCGGGATAATTAACATGAGCATAAGTAAAACACTCGACAAATCCTCTGCATTGCTACGCTGCAAGAGATATCGTCATCAAATTCTAGATATTTCGCAACGTGTTGGAGCCCTCCATATAGCGCCAGCCTTTTCTTGTTTAGAGATAACAGATGTTATCTATCATCACTTGATGAAGAAAAAAGATGGTGTGTTTATGGACACATTTTTGATGTCGAAAGGTCACGGATGTATGAGTCAATATGTTATTTTAAATGATTTGGGATATTTATCTAATGAGGATCTGAATCTGTATTGTCAGCCTACCGGTCGATTAGGCGCCCATCCAGATTATGGATTACCAGGAGTTGCAGCATCAACTGGATCATTAGGGCATGGTTTAGGTCTAGCCGTGGGCATGTCGCTCGCTAATAGATTATTGAAAAATAACAGCCGGACGTATGTTGTGTTATCCGATGGTGAGTTGCAAGAAGGATCAACATGGGAAGCCATTATGATGGCTGCCAATTTAAAACTCAATAATTTAACCGTATTTCTAGATTTAAATGATTTTTCAGGGCTCGCTCGTATGAGCTTAGATCATCAAGCGTTTTATCCGGTTAAAGATAAATTAGTAGCTTTTGGGTGGCATGTTGCTGAAGTGGATGGGCATCAAAGTGAATTGATTTATCAAGCTGCTACGACAATCGATCCATTTAAACCAGCCATGGTTATTTGTAGCACCATTAAGGGAAAGGGTGTTTCTTATATGGAGAACATACCAATTTGGCATTATCGCTCCCCGAATAAAGAGGAATATCAGCAAGCCAAAAAAGAACTAGAGGAGTCATGTCCATGAGAAATGAATTTGCAAATGAGTTTTACTTTCAAGGTAAAATAAATGATAGGATAGCCTTGATCGTTGCTGATATTTCTCCCGCCGGTTCCATTGCTAAATTTCGAGAGGAGTTTCCGGAGCGTTTTATTAATACAGGCGTTTCAGAACAATCAATGATCGGTATTGCCGCCGGTATGGCGATGCGCGGTATGCGTCCTTTTGCTTACACAATAGCCACCTTTGCTTTATACCGACCTTTTGAGTTTATTCGTGATGATATTGCCTATCAAGATCTAGCTGTCACTATCGTTGGTGTTGGTGGGGGTGTTGCTTACTCCACACTGGGTGCAACCCACCATGCTATGGAAGATGTCGCAATAGCGTCAGCTATTCCTGGGATGCAGGTTTTGATTCCAACTGATCCGGCCGAAACAAAATTAATTACCCGGTGGTGTGCGACAAATAATAACAAACCAACCTATTTGCGCTTGGGCAAAGCAGGGGAGCCCGATTTAACCAGCCAAGCAATCGATCCTTTTCAATTGGGTAAAATTAGGCGCATTAACCAAGGAGAAGATATTTGTATTTTGTCATATGGCTCTATTGTTAAAATGGCCGTAGATCTAGCGCAATGCTTTCAAGAAAAACAGCATGTTTGTCCCACCGTGGCTACCTGTCATTCACTCAAGCCTCTTGATGAAGAAGGTATTGTTCGCCTGTTATCCTCACATAAAAAAACGATTGTTATCGAGGAGCACGTTCCGCATGGTGGGTTGGGCTCGAGAGTGAAAGAGATAGCATGGGATAGACAGATTGACTGTCGTTTAGCGTGTTATTCACTTCAAGATAAATTTATTCATTTATATGGCGATCATCATGCATTATTGGCAGCGCATGGATTAAGTGTCGATATGATTTATGATCAATTTATGCGTTTATATCCCTGATATGCTATCTATTTTAAAAAAAATTCGTTCACGAGGTTTTTTCTGGTTGATGGGACGTTTATTGCAGGAGTCAGAAAATTCCTTGTCTGCAACTGGGCGGATAATCAAACCGGTTATGATGATCTTATACCCGCTTATCCTGTTCCCACTTAAGCAGTATAAATCTCAATCAAATAAAAAAAAAATACCCAAGAAAGATACATTGTATTTATTGTATGATTTAGATGTTGCGCCTGTAACCTTTGATTTTGCCTGGGCCTTAGCGCTTGCTGAAAAACAACGGAAAAAAATGCGATTAGAAAAAATTCATGTGGTTTTTGTTCCTGGTACCCGAGATGGATTACGTACCGAATCACCTGACTATGAACAAAGCGTTGATTTATTTGCAAGAGAATGGCGAAGAATAGAAATACTTCACCACTTGTGTAATATTCTTCCATCTTGTAAGGGTGTAACGACCTGTTCATCAAGAAATGATGCTCAGTTACTTTGTGATATAAATAAGAATTACATCTATCCTACGCGGTATAGCGTGACATTACCTATTACGCATACGACCAGTGAGCTATTAGCGCATTCAACTGATGTCATGGTCTTTAAGGCCAGCGTGCAAGCCAAAAGATACCTGTCACAGTGGCTCAATCATCGTTTAAAGAATAGGAAGTTAATCACGATTACTTTGCGCAACTCAGCTTACATGCCGGCAAGAAACAGTAATGTGCCAGAGTGGATTAAATTTGTAAAAATGCTGGATTTAAGCATCTATTTTCCTATATTCATCCCCGATACGGATAGTGCGTTTGATGAGGACCATAATACGTGGAAGGATCTGGTTTTATTTACTGACCCGGCCTGGAATTTGCATTTACGTGCGGCGCTATATGAAATGAGCTATTTAAATTTAGGTGTGAATAACGGGGTCATGGTAGTTTGTTGGTTGAATGCGGCCTGTCGCTATATCACGTTTAAAATGATGGTAGCGGATGCGCCTCAAACTGTATTGCAAGCGATGAAAAAGCAAGGATTTGAATATGGAACATCGTTATCATTTGCAAATTCGAAGCAAAAATGGGTTTGGGAGGATGATAATGCTGATATTATCATGAGAGAATTTCGCTTGATGTGTGTGAACATAGAAAAATAATTTTTTGATATTGTCGATGTTTTATGAGACGATAAACCTGTTTAACTTGTACGAGGATCGTTGAAGTTGAAAAAGTTTACACTTATTACACCTGTTTGGGGCGAAGGACATACTAAGCTCTTTCTGGAGGTTGGATTACCGTCTCTGCTTGCTCGTGGAAACATTCCTCGGCTAGCTGAAGTCAGTCGAGTTAATTACCTTATTTATACTAAAAAATCTGATTTCACTGCCATAAAAAACGCATCTATTTTTAAAGATTTAGAACGTATCATTGATGTTTCCATTCATGTGTTTGAAGATATTTATCCCAATCCGCATAGTGCAATGAGCGAATGTCATAAACAAGGTTTTTCATATGCGGTAAAAAATAATGGCTATGCGGTATTTATTCCGCCAGATTGTATATGGAGTCATAGTTCTCTTGCAGCCATGTATAATATAGTAAACAGGGGATATAAAATTATTCACATGTCGGGATTACGCCTTGTCAGGGAATCTTTTTGTGCCGAATTAAAACCATCTCCAAGTACCCTGTGTTTATCCTCACGAGAATTAGTAACAATAGCTCTGCGACATCTTCATCCAATCACCTTGAGTCACTTTTTTAATGAGTACACAGGTGGGTTGATGCCGGCAAATTTATTTTGGGGTGTGGAGCAAAATAATATCCTTGCTCGCTGTTTTCATTTGCATCCTTTAATGGTCTATGGGACGAAAAGGAAATGCGATTTCAAATCCACTATCGATGATGATCTTGGTTTGGTTTTTGATGCGGCTGAGCATGATGAGTATGTTGTGACTGACTCTGATGAATTAATAGCTTTTGAAATCAGTTCACTGTCTCACCAAGTATTGGCTGCATACAGGAAAGGTAATATTGATGATATTGTCTCTTGGGCAAAAGTCTGTACCAACATTAAGCATCGCGACTTGATAAAAAACCCCATTTACATTCATTCAGACGATATAGTCGACGATATTTGGGAACGCGTTGAAGAGGAATCATCAGCTGTGGTATCAACTGTACTTGATCAGTTAAATAGTGAGGCCATTGAATCAGTTGGAGACATAGGGAAGTTTGCGCATTCAAAAAACATCACTAGAATTCTAAGCTCTTATGCAAATAATGTAAACAAATTAGCTGATAAGTTGAATTCATTGATGCACTCGACTTCAGGGCTTTATCAGTGGCATTGGAATTATCCTTTTCAGCGGGATGTTTGTGACCCATTTATGCTGCTAATAAAAAATTCATCTGGAAAGATTATGTATTTTGATGATCCTTATTATCCTGTGATTCACCAAATTAACTTTCTCCTCAAGGACAAAATCGATACCCAAATTGATTTAAGAGACTGGAGGGTTGTGAAAAACTATAGTGGTAAATTGGCGCGCATTTATAATGGTTATTATGATCTGATTATCATACGAGATCTTAGCTTATCTGTTGATATAAGTGGTTTTTTCTCGATATTGTCCAACTTATTAAAACCAAATGGAAAAATAATCATATATACCAAAATGGAGATAGATCTTGAATCGTTAAAGATAAATATACCAGAAAATATAGTTTTTATGGCTGAGGAAAAAATGGGTGGTGTTGCTACCAAGGCTCTTTTAACCGCATATCACGCTTTTTGCGACAATAGAAAAAAAATACCATTTTTAAAAAGAACGACCTACATCAATACAATTAAGTTATCTTTAGTCTGGTTTTTAGTGGTGATATTTCCAGTTTGTTCTATTTGTACCTCGATTATTAACTTCATGATGCCTAAAAACATATTTTGGGCTATAAAAAGACTTGATTTTCAAAAGCATCAGTAGGGTCTGTTGACAATTCATTTTCTGATGCCCTACGTACCGGGACGTCGAGATCTGAATTGTTAACACGCCCTAGGGTATTTGGATCTTTATCCTCACGCAGTTAATCTAATATAGGTGAGAGTTAACAGATTTTTGAGAAGGAGCTTCTTACATAACCAGCCCTTTTTGCTTGCGTGCAAGACGGGCAAACATTTCAAGGCGTCGAGTTTGTAGGTGGTAAATGCCTATTGCAGAAACGTTTGCAATCCAGCAATGAAGCAAAAGACCCAGGTTATCTAAGTGGTTTAATGAAGGGTGAGCAGTTCGGATAAAAGGATTTAATATGTTATTTAATTCAGAAGCATTTATATTTTTGTTTTTGCCGCTAACCTTAGTCGGTTTTTATGGGTTATCTTATTTCGCTGCAAAAAGAGCCGCTGTAGCATGGTTGGTTTTTATGTCTGCACTCTTTTATGGCTTCTTTCGTTTAGATTATCTTTTGCTCCTGCTTGTGCTGATTGTGATTAATTATAAATTCGGGGTGCTGCTTTCTAACCGGTACAAAAAAAAGCGTAAATCACTTTTTTTGCTATTTTGCGGTCTCTCAATCAATATCGGGGTCCTGTTTTACTTCAAATACAGTTTTTTTGTGATGAGTAATGTCAATCTTCTGTTTAATACCGAGCATGTATTGAAACATATCATCATGCCGATTGGGATTTCATTTTTTATTTTTCAGAAAATTGCTTATTTAGTAGATGCTTATCGCGGGGAAGCTGAAGAATACAACTTTCTTGATTTTTGTTTGTTCGTTTTGTATTTCCCACAGTTAATTGCAGGCCCTATTGTACATCACAAAGAGCTAATTCCTCAGTTTCGTCAATCTGTTGTCCATGCATTCAATCCAACTGACATGGCCGTCGGACTTACTATGTTTACAATCGGCTTATGTAAAAAAATCATGATTGCTGATCAACTGGCGTTATGGGTTGATGCACCATTTAAAGCCGCACAAGCGGGATGGCCACTAACTTTTATAGAATCGTGGGCTGCAGCTTTAAGTTTTAGCATGCAAATTTATTTTGATTTTTCGGCGTATACCGATATGGCGCTTGGCCTATCGTTGATGATGGGTATTAGGCTGCCCCAGAATTTCAATTCCCCTTATAAAGCCAGTAATATCATTGAATTCTGGCGAAGTTGGCACATGACCCTGTCACGTTTTTTACGAGATTATATCTATATTCCACTGGGTGGGAATCGCAAAGGTCATGTACGTCGATATCTGAATTTGATGTTGACCATGCTAATCGGAGGACTTTGGCATGGCGCAGCTTGGACATTTCTCTTATGGGGAGCTTTACACAGCTTTTATTTAATTGTGAATCACTGCTGGCGTTTTCTGAAGGTATCTTTTAATTTTGGTCTATCTTCAGGTGGATGGGTTCGTTATCGCAGTTCGCAATTATTAACCTTTGGCGTGGTTGTAATTGCTTGGGTTTTTTTTCGTGCGGAGAGTTTTAAGGCAGCCATCACTCTGATAAAAGGCATGGTGGGATTAAACGGTTTTGCTTTAGCCGCTAAATATGAAGCAACGACGGGTGTTGTTGGCCAATTTCTTAAACGTCTCGGTCTACATTTTCAAGATTCGGGCGTTGCTTATTTTCATGGTTTTAATCAAGGACTATTTATTTTGATATTATTGGTTGTGGTATGGACTTCACCTAATACGCAACAAATTTGCGCCGCATTTAAGCCAACTATAGACGCGATCAATGCTCGCCCTATAAAACGGTGGTGGCGTCAGTTGCCTTTCATCTCCATCCAAAATAATCATCTAGAATTAAAACTTTCTCCAGCCCTTGCTGTATTTCTTAGCATCTCTTTATTAGGGGCTATTTTTTGGCAAACGTTGAGAGCTTCACCGGTTGTAAATTTTATCTATTTTCGATTTTGAGGTAATAATGTGATGAAAGCGCTCGCGCCAGCACCTAAAAAATTCGTGCTATGCTATGTTCTCGTGCCAATAATTTTAATATGCTTGGTTATCATATTTAATATTTTGGTTGATCCTTATGGTATGTTTCGGCTGTTATCTATCCAGGGGATCAACCGTGAAAAGCCCGCTGTTACTGCCAATTTAAGGCTGTCAAAAGCTCATGCCGCACATTATTTCAAACCAACGGCTGCAATCTTTGGGACATCCCGCGCAGAAAAATCTATTGACCCTGAGCATCCTGTGTTTAAAGCATTGGGCTACCGTGCTTACAACATGGCAATGGCTGGAAGTGGGCTGTACGAAATATACCGAACATTACAACACACTTATTATGCCTCTGATAAGAAATTGAAACTGGCTATTATTGGTTTAGATTTTTTGATGTTCAATGCCAATCGAGAGGACATTGTATTTGGTACCGAAATATTAAATTATGATGAAAAACGACTGATGCTATCACCCAATCAATCTTATTTAACAACGACCTTTTTCCATGACGTCGATGCTATTTTATTCAAAACAGCGACCAGATCTAGTTTCACCACGATATTACAACAAGATAGTCAGAAGGAAAGAGAGCTCAGGCGTCTTCACCCTGAGGTAATAAAATCCAAAGATTTATATTTATACAATGGCATGCGTCAGCCAGAAAATGTGATTGTTTTTCCGCACAGAGCGGCAACTATTAGTAATGAAAAGTACTATATAGAGAAGGTATGGACTGCTGGACCAGAGCAAAGATACTGTACAACGCTGCTTGGAGAGAAAAAATCTACTTTTGACACATTACGCAAGATAGTTGATTTTTCTAGAAAAAATAATATTGAGGTCCGCTTTTTTATCTCACCAACACATGCGCGAGCTATTTTAGCAATTAAAGAGGCTGGATTATGGGATGCGTTTGATGAGTTTAAGCGAGGAGTTGTTGATGTGCTTGCAAAAGATGCGGAGCGATATCCTAATTTAACTCCCATTCCGTTATGGGATTTTATGAATTTTAGTATGATCACAACAGAGCCTTTCCCTCAATCACCGGCTTATATGCGGTGGTACTGGGAAATGTCTCATTATAAAATTGCGACTGGAAACTTAATATTAGATAGGATCATGGACTATCATGCGGCTACCAGAGAAATGGCACCGCCCGCTGATTTTGGCGTTTTATTAACTAAAAATAATATTGAAACCGAGTTGCAAAAGACCCTAAGTGATGCTGAGAATTATGAAAAAAAATTTCCTAATGATGCAGAAGAAATAAAAAAATCGGCAGAGGAAGTTTTATCCAAACGCCCAGGCACCATGTGCTCTGAGTCATATAAACTATTTTTTAAGGCAAATCTGGCTCGTGAAAAGAAAAATGAATCCCTAGCAATGGCACTGCTCAATCAGGCCAAAAGACGGCAGCTACAAGAGGAGCAATCAGCGTATGCCCGTCATTTGCCTTACAGAGAAACGGCGTTAGCAAACTTAATTAAACAATCGTTAGAAGGTTATACAATCGAGAAGCCCCTATCTTCTTGGATAGCATATCAAGCACGCGGGCTTGATAAAAGTAAACACGGTGATTTGGCTGGTGCGGTTTTAGATTTTAGCGAAGCAATACAAAGAGGACCTAAAAATACGGCTCTATTGTATTTACGCGGCTCAACCTTGGCTCAGCTTGGGGAGCACGCTCGCGCCATAACAGATTTTAAAGCAATTTTAATGGTTGACCCAGATAATAAAACGGTACAAACACTGTTGAGTCAGTCAGAGGCTGAGCTTAAGTCAGGCATATCATGGGTTGCATATCAAACAAGTGGTCTAAAAAATATTGAACGGAATAATTTGACAGGCGCGATTGATGATTTTACACAGGCAATTAAACGAGGCCCCCACAATACCGCGCTATTTTTTTTGCGGGGAACTACTTTAGCTAAATTAAACGAACATGCGCTTGCTATAAAAGATTTTGAAACTATTTTAGCTTCTGATCCTGAAAATCAAACTGTTCAGAGTTGCTTAAAACAATCGCAATTTGCCTTATCTCAGCAGCAGAGAAACCAACCAGAAAAAAGCGCTGCTTTAGTGGATTGGACGGTATTTCAACAGCAAGGGTTGGATAAAATTTCACAAGGAGATTTAGACGGGGCTGTTGTTGCATTTACTCAAGCAATTCAACGTGGGCCTAAAAACAATGCATTATACTATATGCGGGGTACTACCTTGGCTAAACTGAAAAAATATCGATTAGCCATAAACGATTTTGAAGATATACTCAAAGATGACCCTAATAATGAAACGGTTAAGTTTGTTTTACAACAGTGCAAAGGTGAGCAATCTTCTCAAAAAATATCCTCCCAAACAAAAGAAACAAGCATCTAATCAAATTGAAGCATATTTTATCACTGGATTTTTTACGTAACTTACCCTAGGTACGTTATCCTGAACGCAGTGAAGGATCTCCAAATGACTTGTTTTGAGCCAAATTCAGGAGATCCTTCACTGCATTCAGGATGACGTGGAATCAATTTGATTTAATTAAAATCAAACTTATCCACAACCTGGGGAGTTACTTTTTTACGAAATAAAATCATTATGGATGGTATGTTAACCAGTGCTAATATAGCTTGTTAATGAAGCGTCAAAAGACGCTGGTTCAAAACCGTATCTGCGTGCAGCATATTCGTAAGAAATTCGAAAAGGGAGTTTTTCTGTTTGACCGATAATTACCCTAGAGTTCGATTGAACCATATTCAATATTTTTTCAATAATACAGGTAATTGTTAAACCATCTTTACTTGCAACATTTAAAAAATCAAAATGATCAGGTAATTGATCGGCTAGTAATTTGGCAACAAATTGCCCGAGGACATCGATATGAATGGCATTATTAAAGATAGCATCTGGGTTGTAAATTGTAATATCTTGACCATTACGAGCTTTTTCAATCATCGTTGCCAACCAATGTCTTGATGCACCTTTACCAATCACTGCTGGTAATCTAATCGCGACCGTTTGAAATGTTCGTTCCTCTCGCAACATGGCTTCGCACATCAATTTACTCGCGCCATATACGCATGGTTGTAATGAGGGGGTACTTTCCCTCAAAATAGGCGCCCGAACTTGCCCGTAAGCAGAGCATGTTGAGAATAATATGAATTTACTAATAGAAGATTTTTTGGCTATTTGAATTAAGTTCTGCGTGGCTAAGATATTATCTTGAATTATTTGCTTCATTGTAACGCCTGACATGGGGGATGTTGCGGCAATATGAATGATGGCATCAAACTTATCATCCAGGTGATATAGGGTAGTTAGGTCGCTATAAATGCACTTTATAGGCGAAGAAAAATTTTGATACAATGGTTGACGACTGATAGTCGTCAAATCATAGCCTCGATCCACCAAGTCGGCTAAAATAACTTTTCCACTAAAACTATTAGGCCCAGTCAGTAAAACTCTCATAACTGATTACTATATTCAGATAGTACATCGTCTACACTACCCAGCAGAACTTGTTTGCCCCCTCGCATCAATAAAGCTTTATTGCAGAGTTTACGAATTAATTCATCAGAATGTGAGGCGATCACTAATATACTTGTTTTATCATAAAAATTAATCAAACGATTTTTTGCTTTTTCAGCAAAGCTAGCATCACCGGCACCTATTCCTTCATCCATTAATAAAATATCCGGTTCTAGCGAGGTTGCTATCGCAAAACTTAACCGTGTTTGCATACCGACAGAATATATTCTAACTGGCAAATGGATAAAATCGCCCAACTCACAACATTGAATGATTTCATCTTTTTTTGATGAAATTTCAGTTTTAGTCATGCCAAGATGCATGCCGATGGTGTATATATTATCCAGTCCGGTATCATCTAAATCTAAGCCCAGAGCCATGTTAAATAAAGGTGTAATTTTCCCACGATAATGGTAGTGTCCGACTAATGGTCTATAAATACGGGCCAGAACACGTAATAAGGTTGTTTTTCCGGCACCGTTATGCCCCACTATACCTAAACGATCCCCGGCATTTAATTTAAAACTAATATCATCCAATGCGCGAACGCTGACTTGTTTCGAATGGTCATGTTGATTAATTTGACCACCCGTCATACACTGAATCAGTGATGTTCGAAAACTACGACTTACATTAAAAATCGGTATATCGAGGGTTATGTTTTTTACTTCTAAAAAAACCGACATTCAACGCTCCTTGAAACTAACGTTCCGCTTTTCTCCCTTCCTGTTAAAGGCAAAAAAGTAACTACACAGCTTGTAGATAAGATTGACTTTAATTTAATCAAAATGAACCCATGTCATCTTGTACACAATGAAAGCCTCCTCACGTTATACTTTCTTTAATCAATCAACATTCCTTTACTATGTTCATGATGAAGTTCCTGGCGAGTTATAGCCAAAAAATAAGATTGCGCTGTTTCTGGGACATAACAAACATGGTGAATATCCAACCCAAAATAGTGGTTATGCTGACAACCAACCAACTTAATGCGGATGACTCTAAACCTAATAAAGGTTGACGAATTAAAGAAATATAATGATATAGTGGATTTAAATTAACAAGTAAATAAGATTTAAAGCCATGACCGAGCTGTTCAGGTGGCCAAAAAATTGGTGTAACAAACATGGAAATTTGCAGTAAACTAGCAACTACTTGTTGAATATCTCTATATCTTGCACAAAACAAGCCAAGCAAAATTCCCAACCAACTCGCAGAAACGAACAATAACATAAAGCCGGGAATAATGAATAAAATATTCAAGGTCACCGGTACATGAAAGAAGATGGCAACACAGATATAAATGACGACTTGGTGAAGAAAAACCAGAAAATTACGGGCAACAATCAACCATGAGAATGATGAATAGGGTAACGACAGTTGCTTTAGTAACCCTTCTGCACTGGTAAAGACAGTACAACTCTCACTAATAATAGCAGCTGTAAACGTCCAACAAATAAAACTGGATGCAAAATAAGGCAAAAATGTTTTGGCATCACTTTTCCATAATGTTGAGAATAACAGTCCCATCGTTAAAATAAAAATAGCTAGATTTAACGTCGTCCAAAATGGACCTATGAATGTTCGTCGATAACGCCTTCGGATATCTGCAACTGCGAGATAGGTCCACAATCGCCAATTTAAAAACCCCTGCCAATAATCTCGACTTGCTTCACCGTAAGCGATTTTGAATCGAGTTTTTAAATCATGATCCTCGTGAGTATCTGCTGCCTTTATTGCTGCAAAGTCGATCGCCGTAAAATCATCCATTTTTACCTCTTCAGTAAGTCCCAAAAGAACTTTGTTCACAACAGCTGTTAACGACAAACACACAAATTATCTAGGATGATGACAAAACAGGCGGCGCGTATAGTTTAAATCGATTCGATTCAATCCGACTGATTATGCTGCTTAAAACATTGGGTTGTAGGCAAACATAAACATGGCTATCATCTGGAACGTTACTCACTGAGTAAACTGGTTTGTTGTGGTATAGCCTATCGGTTCTATCTAGATCCTCGTCGACAAAAAAATCAATCAAACCGATTAATTCACCATATATCCAATTGGCTGCAATTGATGTGCCAAAAATACCAAAAGGGCGATTTTTTTTTGCTATTTTTTTAGCATCACGCAAAATAGCATTCATCCAGCCTAACTGGTCTTGAACTAATCGTTTGTCATCGATGGCATCAGGCATAACCGTTTTATTTTTGCTTTGATTCGTTCGGCAGATAGCGATAATTTCTTTATTAATGACAGTGTTTGAAATGCGAATGATATCGAACCCAACAACCCGCAAAAGATTAGACAATGTTTCGCTCGAAAAATGTGAAGCATGATCTGCAATAATTAAATCAAATGGATTGGTTGTATAATCAGGGACAACTATTACCAAATATCCATCGTCAGCAATATATTTTTTCAAGCTTTCCAAGATGGTTGCTGGTGAGTCAATATGCTCCAAAACATGAATCATAGTTAACAAATTAAATTGCTGTTGCTGGATTTGTTGCAAATCCGTATAGATGCTCACAACATTCTTAATTTTTTCTAAAGCTTGTTGTTGATGTGCATTGGGCTCAAATCCATGCAACTTGGCTTCTACGAACTGTTCCGCAAAGGATTTTAGCATATTACCAACGCCACAACCCAAATCAATAAAGTGGCCTGATGAGACAATATCAACTTCTTGTTGCACATACTGCAAAATAGCTTGTGAACGCGGCAAGCTCTGACCGTTTTCAGCATTAAAAACGCGCTGTTCTTTTGCGTTTGGTGATTGATGATACAAATCATAATTGGCATAAATATCTTTAACTTCTGCACGCCATTGACCATCAATAATTTTTTGTACCACGCGACAACGATTACAAATCGATAGCATTCCTCCCTTGGGCCAAGGTCGGCAATCAGAGCCGGCTCTAGCTAGGGATGAAAACGATTTGAATAAAGATAAATCGCGACCGAAACATAAATGACAGCTCATATCCATACGTTGTTTCACTTGGGAGAACAGGCTATTACAATCAAATAATGGGACATGGGTGCAAATCCCGTATGAATTATCTCGTCATTGGCGCCAAATTGAAAAACATAATTAAATTTTTGTTGTAGTGTGGTAATGAGTCGTTCCGCGTCATACATATTTACATGCCCAATCTGACTGGCTTTAGATGCATATTGCGTGGCCGTGTCATTTGGTGTGCCGATAATGCAAATACCGCGATCCGTCAAATGTTCAACGATCGCGTTGAGGAATAAATTTTCGTCCGTTTTCTCTATGTGTTCAATAACATCCAATGACACAACAGCATCGAATTTTCCCAGATTGGTTTTTAATATGTCGGCATTTTTAAAGGTAATGTTAGATTTTTTAATGGTTCTATTGGCACAATCAATCGCTTCTTTATCCATATCAATCGCAACAATCTCGTTACCAGACTCTGCCAGCATTAAACTTCCTATTCCCTCTGAGCAGCCGATTTCCAAAATTCGACTTGGTTGGTTAAAAGGAAGCATTTTCGCCGCAAATTTATACCTTGATAAAGTAAATAATAGATGTCTTGGGCTATTCATGACTTGATGCCCAAAATAAGGGCCTATTTGCATATCTTGCCCTGCAATTAACTGCCTAATTTGATTCCAATTCTCATTGGGTATCACCTGATTTTCCATAAAAAAACTCCTTTTACTGATCTATTAGGGCTGTTGACAATTTAAAAAACTATAAGTACTCATACACAAAGCCAAAAACTTCGTGATCGACCATATTTGAGTGCAAGTTGAGATAAAATAACCCCAAAAAAGCAGCCGAGATGGCTACGCAGGTATTTTTGGATTGTTTTATTATCAACAACATCGAAATATATCCGTATACCGCTAAGAGGTGAGCAGTGACAAAAATTCCTCTCAAGGCGTGAAGCTCGATACTAGCATAAGTAATTCAAAATATCAAAATGCCAACTATCCACGCTCTAAGATTTTTACTCACCTGGCCCGTGATTGCGTATATCTGCATATACATTTAAATGCTGTGCAACAATTTGAGTAATATTAAAGGTTTGTTCCGCAAATTTTCGGCCATTTAAACCCATGGCATGTCTTAATTTGGTATCTATAAGTAACGTATGAATGGCATTCGCCAGTGAAATGGCATCCCGTGGTTTTACCAAGAAACCTGTTTTATTCGGGATAATCGCGCCTCTGCAGCCTGCTACATCGGTTGTGACCACGGCTCTCCCGCATGCAGCCGCTTCGGCCAAGACGCGTGGAAGACCTTCTCGGTATGATGGTAGGATGACCAAATTAACCCGTGGAAACAAATCTGCTATATTGTCTTGATATCCTATGAACTCAATATCACCCTGTTGTATCCATTCATTTAATTGCCGTTGTTTGATCGAGCTTGGATTGCCGGGGTCCAGGCTACCAGCTAGCATAAAACGCACTTGCAATCCTCTTTCTTTCACGATTTTAGCCGCCTCTATATACTCAATAACCCCCTTATCTTTGAGTAAACGCGCAGCCATGATCACGACGAGCGGTGTATTTGCAGGCTCCTGCGTGAACCGATACTGATCGAGGTCAACACCGGAACCACGTATGATAACTGATTGCGCTTTATGAAGTGCTTTAGCTTGTAATAAGATCTGTTGATCATCTTGGTTTTGGAAAATAATTTTAACGTTAGGGTGTTTAAATGCAAAACGATATAACTGAATAATAATTTTACGCAAAAATTTAGCTTCCAAATGTTGATCGATAAAAGCATAGCCTAATCCTGATACCGCCGCTACGACACCTGGAACATTCGCCAATCTTGCTGCAATCGCACCATAAACGACGGGCTTGATGGTGACAAGATGAACCAGATCCGGCTTGATTCGTTTCATTAAACGATATAGAGCAAACAGACTTCGCAATTCCGCAAACAGGTTTCTCCCACTGCGAGACAAAGGGAGTGGATGATAGGTAAATCGTGCTTCTTTAATTTTGGCAAGCACGCGCTGCTCTCCGGCAGCGACATGGATTTTATATCCAACTTTTTGAGCAGCAATAGCAATTGGTAATCGATGAGAGATGAAATAAGTTGGCTCATTCAGAATAAAGAGTAATTTTGGCGCACTATCAGACATATTTTTTTTCAGGATTATTTGTCCTTCAAGTTTACTGAAGATTATCGCGCGCGTATAGACCCATTCAACCTGAAGCGTCTTTAACTACCCAATCCTTTCCATCCATGCTTGCAGCATCAATATGGTCCATAATTGATGGGCATGGTTAGCCCGCCCGGATAGATGTTCTTCCCATTTTCGCAAGATGGGCCCTGATTTCAAAAAACCATGTTGTTCTAGGTGGTCTTTGTCTAATAGCCGATTGGCCCAATGATGCAAAGGACCTCGCAGCCAAGTATCTAATGGAATACCAAACCCCATTTTCGGCCGTTCAAAGAGCACGGGGGGGACATAGCGGGATAAGACCTGGCGCAGGAGCCATTTGGTTTTGCGATGGCGTATTTTCATGTCGATTGGCAGGGACCACATCCATGCGATCAAGTGATGATCGAGAAACGGCGCGCGATTTTCTAGGCTAACGGCCATCGCTGCGCGGTCGACTTTGACCATCAAGTCATCCGGTAAATAGGTCATCAGATCAGTGACCATCATTTTTTCAATAAAACTCATCGTTTCAACCTCATAAAGTATGTTATCGTGACAGCTTGGTGCCATCAGGATTTCATGCGGATGTGGCCATTGCGCAATGAATTGTTGATAAAGATCTGCAGGTGATTTAGCGGTTAAAATAGCAACAATTTTTTGTATCCGGTGATGGTTCGAGATTGTCGATAGTCGGTTTTTTTGTAAAAACAATCTGAGCGAATATGGAACCAAAGCCAGTATACGCCAAATCGATTGTCCCCAACGATATCGGTTGTAACCGCCAAATAGTTCATCTCCGCCATCACCAGAAAGTACGATAGTGACCTGTTCGTGCGCTAATTTCGATAAGAGATAAGTCGGGATAGCGGATGAATCGGCGAAAGGTTCATCATAGATGTTAGCCAACTTAGGAAGGAGCGTTAGCACATGATCTGTGTCAACATATAATTCAGTATGATTCGTTTTCAGATGTTTTGCGATGGCTTTGGCATAGCCTGCTTCATTGAATTTTGATTCTTTAAAGCCGATGGTAAATGTTTTAATCGGCTGATGGCTTTGTGCTTGCATGATTGCTGTTATCACGGATGAGTCGATACCCCCAGATAAAAAGGCACCTGTTGGTACATCAGCGATCATTTGATGTTGTATAATTTGCTGGAGTTTTAAATCAAGCTGCTGAATGGCGTCTTGTTCAGTGATGCATAGCGGTGATTGGATGCCCTGCTCGACTGTATTTAAAGTAGACCAGTAACGTTGTGGTTCCGGTAGGTTAGAGGAGTCCGTGATCGTGAGGCAACTTCCGGGTAATAGTTTATAAATCTGTTCATAAATAGATTGTGGTGCGGGAATATAACCATAATGCATCATGGAGGAGACACTGGCCGCAGAGATTTTACCTCGAAAATGTGGAAAAATCCTGATCGCCTTTAATTCAGACGCAAAAACTAAATTGTGCTCAATTAAACCATAATACAATGGTTTCTCTCCGATTCTATCTCTGACAAGGCGTAAGATATTTTCTGCTATATCCCATAGGGCAAAGGAAAACATGCCAGTCAACTGTTTTAAGGCGTCATCAAAGCCGTATTCCTCTATTAAAGTTAGGATTACTTCTGTATCTGAGTAACCATGAAATGTATGCTGTTTATGCTCAAGTTGTTTTTTTAGCTGCGGGGAATTATAAATTTCACCATTGTAAGCGATAACATAGCGGCCTGTATGAGAGGACATTGGCTGATGACCACTACTAGAGCGGTCTAAGATACGGAGTCTGCGGTGCCCCAGTGCGATGGTTTTATCCATCCAAATACCATGATCATCGGGGCCACGATGGATTAAACGATCCGTCATGTTCGCAATCAGTGCATGAGGCTGTTTGATAGGGTTTCTTGTGTTAAAAAATCCAACGATTCCACACATTTAATGATTCATCCATCGCTTTAAGGCGGGTTGAGACGCTGTATACGGGCTTTTGCAAGCGCGCGATTCTTGTCTTAGGCATCATAGTCACATCTTTCGAAAATATGATACAGTCGGTGGTTAAAGAGATCCATGAAAAAAATTAATTTATATTTATCTAGGGTTGATAATTGCGACCCCCGCCTACTCCGCATCTTTTAATGTTTTAAAAAAGATCACAATTTTATTAAATTTCCAAGTTTGAAAAAAGTTTGACTCCATACTACGCTATAGGGAAGTTATGCTAAATCGGTTGGTTGACGCGTTGTAAACTTTTACCCAGGATCTTAAAGCGTCTCGAAACAAATTGTCCTCGCAGCAGCCAGCATTGTATGCATTTGAAATGCTGGATTTTCCGGCCTAAAATCGATGTAAGTTACGAGTGGGGTTAACGCAAATGAAAGAGGTACATGATGATGAGTGAAAGCCCAACCAGCTATAAAGGCACCTTATTTCATGAAAAAGAGGACGTGTTTTTTTCTAAATTAGATAAATTTACCGGCCCTCTTCGACATTCTGCCCATGAAATGGTGGGGTGTATTGAACAATTATCATGGAAGAACAAGCGTTTAAACGAACTCAAAAAAGCGTATGCTGAATTAGAATCAATGGCGGTTATAGATCTAGAATCTGGCATTGAGAAGATAAAAAATAAATTTTTAAAAATAGATTTTATGTCCGGTACAAATCTAGGTGAGGCCATGAATAATGCTGATTTTGTTGTATATTTTGATAAACAAAATCATTTTAATGCGGAAATTAATGCATTAGTAAAAAAAGCAATTGAATTGGTAGATTAAGCTGGTATTCAGGGAGATTGTATCATGACAATGAGCAAAAAAAAGACTCAAGATCCTTATGCCTGGTTAAGAGGTGTGACCGTAGCTACCAGAGATTTAGCTGAGGTCTGTGCAAACACCACAGAAGAAAGGCTAAAAAAAGAACAAAATGATGAAAACAAGTCAGACGTATCACTGGTTACATCGCTTGCTAGAATTCATGATCTCAATCTAAATGCTCAAACGATTAAAGGTGTATCTGAGGAGTATGTAAACAGCGTTCCCAGCACAAAAATTAAGATGGGGACGGAATAAATTCATGATGATTAAAAAAAATAAATTATGAAAGAGAATGTCACCAATAAATTTAAAATTTTACTTTACAAGGATACAGAACGTGCGGTTTATTTTAAATTAGAAGCAGCGTTTATATCTTTGTGTCGTGCTGCACAGGAGATGGTGGCATTTATTGATACGCTAAAAAAACGAACGAATGCTTTCTCTGCTCTACAGCAATCTTATCGTGATTTTCTATTGTTGGCACTGACTGATTTGCATCAAGGTATTGATGCAATTAAGGAGCAGGTTTTAAGTATTAATTTTTATATTCCAAACAGTAAACGGATGATTATGAATCAGGGAGAGATCGTTCGTTTTTTCGAAAAACAAAATCATTTTAACGCAGAAGCCAATAGTTTAGTTAAGCTAGCAATGGGTACTGAAGGACTGAGTGATTAAACCTGAAAAACGCAGTGGCCGTTGTTGCGAGCAGTGAGACAGAGGAATGCCGATTAGTTGCTTAGTAGATGACAACAGCGTTTTTCATATTAAAGGAGGACATGATGTCAACACATGATTGGTTACCGAATTTAGCTACATCAGTAAAAGAACTAAATGGAAGTTGTACTAAGATTGTTGGCGGCCTGATGGTTTCCCCGCAAACATCGACGGAAAGAGCTAAACAACCAAATGAAACCCCATCAGATTTAGACAGTGGTATCTTCCTGCAAGCAATAGAGAATGAAAAAGTAGCTGCAGAACAAGAAGATCAAATATCTGTCCATTATGGCTACCGTAATAATTTGTAAGCGAAATTTTGAGGTCATCTCTTTGTAAAATAATATTCTTTCAGATTGGAGGTGACCATTGCCTAATAGTCGGTCAACTTTTTGAATATTGCTGCATTCTTTATTTGTATTTACAATGTCTCTACCTAAGCCAGTTAAATACAGTTTATTAGTGCCAATTGCA
>DAIDKT010000023.1 GCA_027449905.1 Legionellales bacterium | reverse complement strand
GGGCAATGATGGCAACGGGTGAATGTTATCGGCAGAATGAAGCTCATGCTGCTTAGTTGCATCATCAATAAAAATAGGCACGTCATGTTGAGCGTAGCGAAACATCCCCTTAAATTCAGGGGATGCTTCGTCGCAAGCTCCTCAGCATGACGTGTGAGTTCGGTTATGTAAAAGTGTTACTACCGTCTGGAGAGCTAAGGATAAATTAATATTGATAGCAAAATAGATAAGACCGGTTCTTGAAAAACCTAAGTACGTCATGGGCTATAATAAGCCGTCGGGATGAAGAGGATCAAGAACGCAGATACTGGCCGCTCTATTTATTAATTATTTGGGTTAGAGCCAATATAGATAAGCCAGTAAATTTAGCACTCAAATACCTTTATTTAAAATTGCAGCCTCCTGAAATTATCAAATCACCGGAGACTTCTTTTTAAACCGGACAGTGGTGCGCCTGCGCGGGAAAGACAGTATCATTTTTGTCGTGTACAAAGGAGAATTATGATGGTTTGTTTATCTTTTTTAACAGTTCTAGTATACTTCGACATCACACCACCTGTGAATGACGTGCGCCTTGTCCAATTGTCAATCCTCGTGGCTAGGGTGCTGATTATGGATGTTCTCCGGAGTGGGTGGTTACTAAGAATCAAATTAGGAAAATGACATGTTCAACGGCCTACAACATAATTTTGGTGACCTGTATAACCAACTCCGTGAAAGTGTGTATCTTTTCGCTCAGCAAGAAATAGCACCATTGGCTGCTCAAATTGATGAAGAAAATCTATTCCCGCATCAACTATGGCGTAAGCTGGGTGAGATGGGATTGCTAGGCATTACTGTCAGCGAAGAATATGGTGGTGCAAACATGGGTTATTTAGCTCATGTGATTGCGATGGAAGAAATATCAAGAGCCAGTGCGTCAGTTGGTTTAAGTTACGGGGCCCATTCCAATCTTTGTGTAAACCAGATTTACTTAAATGGTAACCCAGACCAAAAAGCGAGATATCTTCCTTCGTTGGTTAGTGGCGAGATGATCGGTGCACTCGCAATGAGTGAAGCGAATGCCGGCTCAGATGTCGTCAGTATGCAATTGAGTGCCAAGCAACACCATGATTTATTTATATTAAATGGCAGTAAAATGTGGATTACCAATGGCCCAGACGCTGATGTTTTAGTGGTTTATGCCAAAACAGATAAACAAGCCGGCAGCAAGGGTATTACCGCATTTTTAATTGAAAAAAACTACCCGGGTTTTAAAACCGCACAAAAACTCGATAAATTAGGGATGCGTGGTTCAAACACTTGCGAGTTGGTATTTGAAAATTGTGAAGTACCATCTAGCCAAGTTTTGGGTTCACTGAATCAAGGGGTTCGAGTCCTCATGAGTGGATTAGACTATGAGCGAACCGTCTTAGCAGCTGGACCAGTAGGCATCATGCAAGCCTGCTTAGATATTGTCCTACCCTATGTCCACGAACGCAAACAATTTAACCAAGCAATTGGTGAGTTTCAATTGATTCAAGCGAAGCTTGCTGATATGTATACTGAATTAAATGCTTCTAGATCATATTTATATGCAGTGGCTAGCGCCTGTGATGCGGGTCAAGTGAATCGCAAAGACTCAGCAAGCGTCATTCTATATACTGCCGAAAAAGCAACACAGATGGCATTACAAGCCATTCAAACACTAGGTGGTAATGGGTATGTGAATGACTACCCCACTGGCCGATTATTACGTGATGCAAAGTTATATGAAATTGGGGCTGGGACCTCAGAAATACGCCGAATGCTGATTGGCCGCGAGCTGTTCAACGAATTAGTGTAGTATCAAGATTTGCGTGTTGATCGATTTTAGACAATTGGCATAGGGTCATTGTTATATTTCCTGGATTTGACCATGCAACCTGTCGAAGCAATCAAAGAAATTTTTACTCAATTGAAATATGTACCAATCTGCGAATTCGTCGACGTTTGGGTTGTGTTTCTTGAATCAATTAAAAGACAAGATAACAACGATCAAATTTCCTTTCAATATATAGAAAAAGAAGTCAAAAGCCGGACCCTATTAACTGCTGAGAGTTATAAATTCATCAGCCTGATTCGAAAAATAAACGCACTAAAAAATAACAATATTGCTGACGATACCCATGCTACTCTGGCATCTCTATTAAAAATTCAAATTGAAGGAATCAGCAAATGTACCGAAACCAGGATGATGGAACAGCGTTTAAAAAAACATCTATTTGGTCGCGGCATGCATGTTCAAGTTATGACCGAAGTCCAATTTTTCAATTTAAAAAAGGCCCTTTCGGCTCTCACCAAATCATCGTTCCAACCCCCATCTGCTGCGGTCTTGTCTCTATATTTACACATGTTCTTTACTTCACACCTGTTAATATGGGTCTGTGATTCAAATACACATGGCAGGCTATATGAATTCACTCATGGGACCCCAAATAAATATTTTCATGAGGTTTTATTTTTAGAGGGTTTCGAAAAACATTGTCAGGAAAGAACCAATTTTAGATTAAAATTGAATCAATTTGACACATGGATTAATTACAAAACCATGCCTGCTGCCCGACAACCATCTCAGCGACTGGCATTCAATGATCAAAAAAATGAAACCTTTTGTTTTCTATTGAAATCCCTGTATTTTCTATTGGGAGTAAGCACCATTAGTAACCTAATTCTCTGCACCCAGGAAGTTTATTACCATATCATGATTAAAAAATATGATGCAGAAGCAAGAAAGTATCATAACTTGATGATCTGGTTTAATTTATACGGGATAACTTGGAGATTAGCGATGTTTGCAGCTGCCATCTTGATGTTGTATATGCTCCCCTACCATACAGCTGGCGCTTGTTTAACATTAACGATGTTCTGGGTCGCAACCAGCATTCTGAATTTGATGGCAAATCACACTGAAAATAAAACAACTCATAAAGCACGATTAGATCATCGCTATCAATTGAGTCAAGATGAGAAGTCTATAGGTTTTTCTGGTAACAATCCTCGCATTGAAATGGCCAACGCCGCATTGGCCGCGTTGAGAATGAACTATAACAAAAGCCCCTTGTTTTTTAATAATAATCAAACTGCGTTGATGGTTAGATTAAAAAATTCGGATTTTACCAACAATGAAATATTCAAAATTGGTAACGAACATCATTTTGAAGATATCTGTCAAACACAAAACTCTCCAAAATCTGTTGTTTTATGAAGGTCCTATTGTCTGTTAAGATTTAGTGGCGCGATTAAAATATAAACAACCTCTAGGGTCTTTCATCAATTTCTTTTCTTTTCGAGCTCACAAAATCTTGACTATTCAGCCCAATAGCTACCGCCAAAGCGCCGGCGACATAAATAGATGAATAAGTTCCGACTAAAATACCAACGATTAATGCCAATGAAAATCCATGAATGGTTTCACCCCCATGAAGAAACAACGCAACGACCACAAATAAGGTAAGCACCGACGTCATAATAGTGCGTGACAAAGTTTGGTTAATTGAAATATTCATGATGTCAATTGGACTTGCCCGACGTATTTTAACGAAATTTTCTCGTACCCTATCGAATACCACAATTGTATCATTCAAAGAATATCCAATAACGGCTAATAAGCCAGCTAGCGCTTTTAAGTCAAACTCAATGTGAAAGAAAGCAAAAATACCCAGAATTAAAACAGGATCGTGAATCAACGCGACAACTGAGCTAAACGCTAAACGATATTCAAATCTGATAGCAATATAGATCATGGTCGCCAGCAAGGAAACCAGAATTGCCAACGCTCCTTTGGTTGCCAACTCTTGGCCAACTTGTGGGCCAACAAAATCCACTTGCTGCTTAATTGCGCCAGGTAAAGCGGCCATCACTTGATCAACCAAGATGGTTTCATCCATGTTTTCTCGAGGTGAAATACTAATGAGTACATCATTTGAATTACCATAACTAATCACTTGTGCTTCTTTAAAACCAAGGTCATATAAACGACCACGAATAGCTGATAAATCAGCTGCTTTGGCATATGTTACTTGAATCTGAGTACCGCCGGTGAAATCAAGTCCCCATTTTAACCCATTGATCAATAACGCGGTAATTGAAACAATAAAAATCAAGATGGAAAAAACCGCTGTCCATTTACGGACACCCATGAAATCTACTTTTGAATTGGATTTAAAAAATTCCACACGAACCTCACTAAATTCCTATTGACAGTTTTTTGATGTGTCGGCCACCGCCATAAATTGCATTAATCATGGCACGGGTGTAAGTAACACCAGTCAGCATAGACGTCAGCAAGCCCAATGACAAAGTGACGGCGAAGCCACGAACAGGGCCGGTACCGATTGAAAATAAAACCAGAGCGACAATAAAAGTCGTCACATTCGCATCTAAAATTGTAGAAAAAGCACGGTCATAACCAGCAAATATGGCAGCCTGCGGAGACATTCCATGTCGCAATTCCTCACGAATACGCTCATTTATCAACACATTGGCATCAACCGCCATACCCACCGTCAAGACAATCCCGGCAATACCCGGCAAGGTTAACGTTGCGCCAATCATGGACAGTAAAGCGCATAATAAAATAAGATTTAATAGCAGCGCAACGTTAGCAACCAACCCAAACAAACGATAATAGACAAGCATCGCCACCAAAATTAACGCCATACCAAACTCTAAGGAACTCAAACCACGTTGAATATTTTCCTTTCCAAGTGTTGGTCCAACCGTCCGCTCTTCAATTGGATAAATAGCTGCAGGTAACGCCCCCGCTCGTAATAGTAACGCCAGGTTGTTTGCTTCCTGACTGTCTACTAGCCCGGTAATTTGAAAATTATTTCCCAAGGCACTCTGAATAACCGGCGCACTAATCACACGCTCGTCCCGATGGGTTACCTTGTGCTCCAGACCATCAACGTGTTGCAACGTTGTTTTTGTTTCAACGAAAACAATGGCCATTCTTCTACCAATATTATCTCGAGTCACTTTTGCAAATAAACTTTCTCCGCCGCCGCCCAATTGAATTTGAACAGCGGGAGTTGCGGTTTGCTGATCAAAACTTGAAACAGCACTGGTAATTGAATCACCGCTCAAAACCACTTGTCGTTTTAGTAAAATAGGTTGACCATCCATGTGGAATAATTTACTGGTTATAGGCACAGCCCCGGTATGTTCGGCAATCATCGGATCATTGTCTTGATCGACCAGATAAAATTGCAAGGTCGCCGTGCCTCCTAAAATTTGTTTGGCATGCGCTGCATCTTGGATACCTGGTAGATCGACTGCCACACGAGTCGCTCCCTGCTGCTGAACAACGGCTTCGCCAACTCCCAATTCATTGACCCGATTCCTTAATATCCCCATGGTTTGTTCTATGGTATTTTGTCGGATCAAATCGAGCTCACTCGGGAGAAGTGTGATCATCAACGTATCAGTATCTTGATGAGCCTGGTAAGTTACCCCGTTAATTTTCTGATGTAACTCGTCCTGGATTTTGTCTAGTTGTGTGGCTGGGCGAAATCTTACCTCAATGCCCTGGTTCACTTGATAACGAATACCAGTATAGCGCATTCCTGCTTCACGGAGATTTTGTCCGATATTTTTCATTAAACCTTCATAACGCCGGTTAATGACACTCTCAATGTCAACTTCGAGCAGAAAATGAACCCCGCCGCGAAGATCAAGGCCTTGTTTCATTGGCTCCGCATGAAGCGCCATTAACCAAGCCGGTGTTGCGGGCAATAAGTTTAAAGCGACCGTATAATCAGCCCCCAAAGTCTGTCTGATCGCATCGCGTGCTAATAACTGCGCATCCGTTGAATTAAATCGAATTTCCAAACCATCGGTTTTGGTAGCAATCGCACGATAAGCCAAATTTTCTTTCATTAACAACTTGGTAACCGTTTCTTCTAAACTGCGCGAATCAATTGCCTTGGTGGAGGTCACTTGGACAACTGGATTTTCACTATACAAATTGGGTACTGCGTACAGTAAACCGACTACAACAATCAATACCAATAGAATGTTTTTCCAAAGTGGATATTTGTTTTTCATTTTAATACGGCTCACTTAAACTAGATTTTACCAAATTTATAAAATAGTTCTTTAAATATCGTCTTTAAGAACGAGGTGAAGCAAGATCTCTGCATCCCGCGAACAAGTTGCGGGATGTCAGGCTTCATTAAGGTGAATTGTCAACAGATCCTAGCCGTTTTGATAAAATAGGGTAAACTGACCTTAGACAGTTTCGATGGTACCTTTAGGCAAGACCGTCGTTATCGAACTTCTTTGCAAGGTCATTTCCACATCAGCAGACAGTGCCACTTTAACATACTGCTCATCAAGCTTCGTAACTTTCCCTAAAATACCGCCCGAAGTGACCACTTCATCGCCCTTTTTTAACTTACTCACCAACTCACGATGCTGTTTGGTGCGTTTATTTTGAGGGCGGATCAACATGAAGTAAAACAACACAAAAATAGCGCCAACCATCACCAAAGAAAAGGTTCCATCGGCTTGCGTCGCTGGACCTGCCGCTGCAGCAAACGCTTCGTTAATCAAAAAACTCATTATCATCTCCTAAGGATCGCAAAATGCAACCATCATAACGAGATTTGCGGTGAAGGTAAATGGCAGTTTTGAAAAACATGGTGCTGAATTAGAAAGCGTTGGCATAATAAGGGCGTATGCTGAAACAAATGATGCAAATAAGCCCGGGTAAACCCGCTCGCACACGTGTCACAACCACAATGAGGCTCAATCACCTGATTGTCCATTCTATTGATTTCATCGGTAATTGAGATTATCCGACCTTCATCCTCAATAACACCATCATAACCATCCTGAGCCGGTTTATTTGACTCAACATACATGACACCCCATGACCATAGTCGTCTTAATAAGGCTGTGTCGATCTCGCCACACACGTAGGTTGGACGAGCATAATCAAGTTTTGTGTGATGATTTCCAGCAAGAAATGTTTCAATTTCAAAATATACGCCAACTAATCTTGTACCTGTTTCTTTAGGCACCTCTCCAAAAGGGAAAAACGGTAAAATGGTTTCTGGTAGCGATTGCCACAAAGTCGGATTTTCTTGGCAAAAACCCTGCGGTAAAATAACCAAATGCGGTTCAAGCCTAGTCATGAGAGTTAATAAATCTTGCGCTTGGTAGGTTTGGCGACTGCCATCATAGCTCGAGGTTAACACATAAGTCGAATTCTGGCGTGATAAGGACGCATTCAACACCTGGCGCCCACTCCAACCCATAAATGAAGCCAAACTAGGTAGCGTCTTTAAAAACTCGATGCCAGGAGAGGGTTTGGTTAGCAACTCCCTCATCCAAAAAGAGGCAATCTCAACACCGGTATGCTCCCAATCCAGCGCGGTTAAACAACTACCCGCTTTTGATGATAAATTTGGAATAAAATAAGATTTCATAACAGCAAACACGCATCCCCATAACTAAAAAATCGATAACGATGATCAATGGCAATACGGTATAAATCCATGGTTTGCTCATATCCGATAAACGCGGAAACCAACATTAAGAGTGTCGATTCAGGTAAATGAAAATTAGTAATTAATCCATCGCATATTTTAAAAGAATAACCTGGATATATAAAAATACTTGTCTCGCGCGAACCAGGTTGTAACTTACCATCTGCGCATGCGCTCTCGAGACTCCTCAATGAAGTTGTACCAACTGCTATCACCCGCCCGCCGGCTTTTTTGGTTGCATGCACGGTGTCACACAATGCGTCGCTAACAGTAAAATGCTCGGTGTGCATTTTGTGATCAAGAATATTATCCACTCGAACTGGGCGAAAAGTACCGGCACCTATATGAAGCGTCAAATATTCAACTTTTACTCCTTTGGCTTGTAAACTGTCGAAGACGACATCATCAAAATGCAAACCAGCAGTTGGCGCGGCAACTGATCCGGCCTCTCGTGCATATACTGTCTGATAACGACTCAAATCTGATGATTCATCAGGTCTTGTAATGTAAGGTGGAAGCGGCGTATGGCCAATTTCTTGCAGCATGGTCCACAGGTCCCCATTGGCTTGGCATAAATATAAATCATCATCTTTACGCACAACCCTGATTCGCCATCGGTCGGTTAACTCAATCACCGTGGCTGGTTTGGGAGATTTACTTGCTTTGATATGTGCAAAGAAATGGGCATCATCAATTAACCGTTCGACTAATATCTCAACTCGTCCCCCGCTTGCTTTTCGTCCGTACATGCGAGCAGGTATTACTTGGGTGTCATTCATCACCAATAAATCACCTGGTTTTAACCATTCACATAATTTATTAAAAGATTGATGAACTATTTGCTCAGTCTTGCGGTGGTATACTAGCAAACGAGAGTCACTTCGTGATTTTAAAGGAAATTGGGCTATGAGGTCCGGTGGTAAATAAAAGTTAAATGCTGATTTTTTCATCATCGTATCTTATCCGATCTTGTATCAAGAATCTAGCCATGTTAACTTCTACAATTTTTATCCTCAAATTCCGCTGTTGTGTTTTTTTGCGCGTGCTGACCTTCAACCGCAGAATTTAACTGCTCAGAGGGGGATTGAGACAGCCCGAGTAGTTGTGAGGATTGATTCGAACCGAAAGCGGAACCTAATTATGACTCAAATTGTAACTAAATTTGGTGGAACCAGCGTTTCCTCTCGTGAAACTTGGGAACATATTTTATCGATAACCCAAAATCACCTGAAATCTGGGGTTCAGCCCATCATTGTATGTTCCGCACTCACGCAAGCGTCCAATAAATTAGAAAAGCTGATTGAAACCGCGCTGGTTAACCAGCATCATGATTTACAAGACGAGCTGATACAAAACCATCTTGATCTCGCTAAGGCACTGGCGGTAGATCCCGTTTTAATTCACCAAGATTTTGAGCAATTAAAACAATGGTTAACCGGAATTGCCCTGTTAAGAGAAGCACCCGCTAAAACCCATGCACAAATACTCAGTTTGGGTGAACTCATGATGACTCGCCTCGGCCATGATTTTTTAAATCAGCAGGGGATCCACTGTCTGTGGTTTGATGCTCGCGAAGCTTTAACTTCATCACCATTACCTGGAGAAGAGCGCGCTCATTATTATGCTGCACGATGTGATAGCTCACCAAATCCAAATTTAGCTAAAAAATTCGCTCAGTGTGGTGCCGAGGCAGTCATTACTCAAGGTTTTATCGCTGCAAATCACCAGGGTGAAACCGTTCTCTTGGGACGAGGGGGATCTGACACATCGGCCGCACTCTTCGCAGCAATTATTGATGCAAAAGCCTGTGAAATTTGGACAGACGTAGCCGGTGTTTATACCGCAAACCCCCATCAGCTTCCACATGCTCGGTTGTTAAAACAACTCAACTATGACGAAGCCCAAGAAATTGCATCCATGGGAGCAAAAGTTTTACACCCATTGTGTATTCCGCCAGTACGACAGGCGAACATCCCGATGATGGTCAAATACACCTGTCTGCCAGAACACTCTGGAACTCACATCATGCGAGACAGTGATGAAGACGCCCCACCCATCAAGTCTATCCAGGTCAAACCCAGTATTACCTTGATTTCGATCGAAGCAGCGTCGATGTGGCAACATGTTGGTTTTCTCGCGGATGTCTTTGCGACATTCAAAGCTCATCATTTTTCTGTTGACTTATTGGCTTCATCTGAATCAAATGTCACACTTTCCTTGGACAGTAACGTGAAACAGCATAATCGGCCTGCATTAGAAAAATTAATTGCCGATTTGAATACATTTTGTCGTGCTAAAGTCATTGAACCCTGCAGCGCGATTAGTTTGGTTGGTCAAAACATTCATCGTGTATTACCGCAAATAGGCGCTTTTATGGAGGTTTTCGATAACCAACAAGTCTACTTGATGTCGTTGGCATCAAATAATTTGAATTTAACCTTTGTTGTCGATGAGTCCAAAGCACAGCGGCTATGCCAACAACTCCATACATTACTGATTGAAGGTAATCCGCAAAGCTTTTATTATTCAAAGAGCTGGCATGAGGAGTTTGGCGAACCCGACGTCAGGGTCACACCTTGGTGGGAAGAAAAAAGGGAGCTCATTTTAGATATTTCAGCCACACAGTCACCTTGTTATGTTTATGATGAGCAAACGATCAATGCCAAAGCAGATGAGTTATTAACATTGCGTTCTATTGATCAACTTTTTTATGCGATTAAAGCGAATCCACATCCACACATTTTGCAAACTCTCTATCATAAAAATATTGGACTTGAATGTGTATCACCTCAAGAATTAGACTTGGTTTTAAGCTTGTTTCCCACTATCGACCGCAAAAAAATATTATTCACGCCCAATTTTGCGTCAAAATCTGAATACCAATATGCATTAACCCAAGGCTGTTATGTCACAATCGACAGTTTGTATCCACTCGAAAATTGGCCAGACCTATTCAAAAACCAAGACGTGTTGTTACGTGTTGATCCTGGCTGTGGAGCAGGTCATCATAAGTTTGTTTGCACCGGTGGTAATGAATCAAAATTTGGTATACTGGCAGCTGATCTCGATCGGGCCGTAACACTTGTCACACAACACAAAATTAAAGTCATTGGGTTACATGCGCACTCAGGCAGCGGTATCTTATCACCAGAACTATGGCAACAGACTGCTCTAATGCTAGCGCAAGAAATCAAACGCTTTCCACATATTCAATTTATTAATTTAGGCGGCGGCTTGGGTATTGCTGAAAAACCAGGGCAGAAACCGTTAAGTATGCCGCTCTTGGACGAATCATTACTACTTGTCAAATCTCAGTACCCTGGATTATCTTTTTGGCTAGAGCCAGGGCGATTCTTTGTTGCAGAAAGTGGTGTCTTACTAGCAAAAGTGACACAAATGAAGGAGAAAGGGAAAGTACGATTTGTCGGAATTGAAACTGGTATGAACTCCTTAATCAGGCCTCTTTTGTACGGTGCTTACCACACCATTGTCAACTTAACTCGATTGCATGATGAACACGTTGGCTTTGCTCACATTGTTGGTCCTATTTGTGAATCAGGAGATACTTTGGGCTACAATCGCATTCTGCCCCAAACATTTGAAAATGATATCATTCTCATTGCTAATACCGGTGCTTATGGACATTGTATGAGTTCCGCCTATAATTTAAGACCTGCAGCGCAGGAGATCATGGTAGATTTAATGTAGTAAAATAAATCATCGGGGGTTATTAAATCATCATGGTATGTTAGAAATTCAACCTCTGAAAGTAACACCCCAGGTACGTCATCCTGAACGCAGTGAAGGATCTCCAATTGACTTGGTTTGAGCCAAATTCAGGAGATCCTTCACTGCGTTCAGGATGACGTGGAATCAATTTGATTTAATTAAAAGCAAAATTATCCTCAACCTGGGGAGTTGCCTCTGAAATCAGAATTGTCAACAAACCCTACACACGGGCGTATTTATGACTCAGTTGTTAGCTGATGCAAAACAAAGAGAGCAAGCGGTTGATATTACTCAGTCCTACATCGTCCAGGCACCGGCAGGTTCTGGTAAAACTGAAATTTTAACCCAACGTTTTTTGAAATTATTGAGTATCGTTCATCAACCAGAACAGATTATCGCACTCACGTTTACTCGTAAAGCAGCCAACGAAATGAGAGAACGCGTGATTGTAGCATTACAACAAGTCGCTGCCGGCATATTGCCACAATCAACACATCAAAAAACAACCCATGACGCAGCCGCACGTGCATTAAGAAGGGATCAAGCTTGTCACTGGAATCTGTTAGAACAACCTGGGCGTCTTCGGATTTTAACCATCGACTCCCTTTGCCAATTTATTGCTCATGCCATTCCGCTCCAGGAAAATCAGATACATGATGCAAAGATTTGTGAAAACCCTAAAAAATTATATTTGTCTGCAGCAAGCGCCTGCTTTCAGTATGCGGCACATGAACCTGAATTTGCTCCCGTTATCAAAACATTACTGTATCATTTAGATAATCGCCAGGATTTGTTGCATCATTTATTGAGTGATTTGCTAGCAAAACGCGACCAATGGCTCGCCTTGTTATATGAAGTTCGTCTTCATGATAAAGCGGTATTTGAAGAAGCCATTGGTTGGTTAGAACAACATGAATTAGATCGATTTAAAAATAGCCTGCCGTTGGAACTGGCAAACACGTTAATCAGCTTGATACACAGACTCATGGTAATCCGCGAATCAACCGCGCAGCCCAGATATGACTCTAAAGACTCCACCAGATCTCATGATCATCAGGGTTCTCCTCGCGCCATTTTAAATCATGCCGATAGCCTAGATAGATTGGATCGCTCTTTAGCAAACCAACTAGCCACGCTGCTGCTAACATCTCAAAATACACTTCGCAAAGCATTTGACCATCACGTTGGTTTAAAACGAGGCCTATGCTCGGATGCAGAATATACCGATCTGAAAAAATCTAGCCAGGAATTACTTGCAGAGTTAGCCCAATTACCTGACTTTCAAGACGCATTAACTCGAGTCCGTCAATTACCTCATCCAACCTATGAAGCTAAACAATGGGATGTCTTACAAGCTCTATTTAAATTATTGCCTTTGTTGGTTGCTCATTTACAGATTATTTTTAACGAACAAAATAGCGTCGATTTTACGGCCATTTCACAACAAGCACTATTAGCCTTGGGTGGTAACCAAAATCCGACTGATTTGACCTTGTACTTAGATAATAACATCCAACATCTATTGATCGATGAATTCCAAGATACCTCTATTCAACAATTTCAATTATTAAGTCAATTAGTATTAGGTTTTGAGCCACAAGATGGTCGTACTCTTTTCGTTGTAGGGGACCCCATGCAATCGATTTACCGTTTTCGCTCAGCAGAAGTGGGTTTGTTTTTACGCGCACGCCAGCAAGGGATAGGTCCTGTTAAATTAACACCACTCGAATTAACCTGTAATTTTCGTTCCACATCGACCCTAGTAAATTGGGTTAATCAGCAATTTCGATCAATTTTCCCTAAAACGCCTGACATCGAATCTGGTGCAGTCAGTTTTCATCCATCCAAGCCCGTGAGAGAGGCATCAGCAGATAGTTACATTCATGCGGTTCAATTTGACGGACCTGATGAAGAAGCTTTAAATTTGGTGGAACGTGTTCGCCATGAGCTACAAACCTATCCAGAAGATGACATGGCTATTCTCGTCCGATCACGTCGCCAATTATTGCATATTGTGCGGACACTTCGTGAGCAACACATTCCTTTTCAAGGAGTTGAAATTGATTTATTAGCCAATTTTCCCCACCTACGGGATATTTGGTCCTTGACACAAGCACTATTAAACCCAAGTGATCGCTTAGCCTGGCTTTGTCTATTGCGCAGCCCTTGGTGTGGGCTATCACTGGCTGATTTACATTGCATCGCCAATTTTTCAAAATCTCAATCAATTTATTATGCGCTGTCACGTTTAAACCAAATCAATCATTTGTCTGCGGAAGGGATAATCCGTTTAAGTTATGTCTATACCGTGCTCGATGGGGCTCTCATGAAACGCCATCAACAACCGGTCGTGGATTGGCTCACAGAAACGCTGCGCCGGTTACACTTAGATAAAGTGCTCGATCAGAGTCAACAACAAGACATTGACCAGTTTTGGATTTTATTAGAGCAATATATTCAGGACGAACGAATTCCTGATCTTCGATTATTTCAAGCCGAGCTAAACAAGTTGTACTCAAAAAAAGCAACTCCTGCTCGTTTACATATTATGACCATTCATAAATCTAAAGGCCTTGAATTCGACTGTGTATTTTTACCCGGGTTAGGTGCTAAACCAGCACGTCATGACAAACCATTATTACGCTTTATGACCATACCGACCAACGAACAAGAAAAGTTATACTTATTATCACCGATAAAAGCAGCAGATGAAGAACAATGTTTATTATATGATTATTTGGGGAAAATAGACGCGGAGAAGGATCATTATGAATTACAACGACTACTCTATGTGGCCACAACTCGAGCTAAAAAACGGTTGTATTTATTTGATTGTCAATTAACTGCTCACCGAGGAACATTCAAATATTTATTACATCAACAAGCATTTATAGCCGATTCAAAATCAAGTGATCATGAGTTAGTCCAATCTGAACCACTGCCTTCTCAAGATCCACGACCTCTAAGCAAACTATACCGACTACCCATCGAGTTTTATCAAGTACCTAGCAAACCATCAGCGCCAAGAAATAATAAGAATTTGAATCTAGCAAACACCCATCTCCCTAAATTAATCGGGATCGTTGCACATGAATTGTTACAATGGATTTGCACAGAGCATCCCAGGTGCATTGACGATATACCTTGGAACTTAGCAAGACACCAATTAATGCAGGCTGGCTTCACTGGACAAACACTTGAACAAACGATGCAGCAATTACAAAATCAAATCAATGACTTATATCATCATCCAATTGGACAATGGCTGATTCAACCGCATCATGAGGAACAAAACGAGTCTGAATTTTTGGTTAAAGAAAATACAACCTGGGTGACGCGTGTGATTGACAGGACTTTTTATCATCAAAATATTCGCTGGGTTATTGATTTTAAAACCGGGCAAGATCATGAAACTGCCGAAGAAAAACATCGCGATCAAGTCAATGAGTATGCTGAGATGTTGTCTGAAAACACCAGTACGCCGATTCGCTGTGGACTTTATTATTTAGCAACGAGTCATTGGGTCGCCTGGGATTATTCTAGGGTTGTTGACATTTCAGACATCGACATCCCGGGGCGTCGAGTTTCAGAAGATGAAATGTCAAAAGACCCTAGTACAGTATCCCTTTAATTTCAGGGACGTTGCCTGCTGTTTCTAGGATTACTTCTTCCTTTTTGTTGCGTGTGTCCTTTTTGAGTACGTCCTGGGTGATCGCGTCCTTGACCACGTTGAGCTTGCTGCCTATGATGTGATGGTTTCTGACCAGCTCTGGCGGTTGGTTGTGAGCCGCGCACCGATACTGGTAAGCTATGGACTGGCTCAAAATCATCAATTTCAACCCGCTCGAGACGAGATTTGATGAGCTTTTCGATCGATTGCAACTGTCTTATTTCATCAGCACACACCAATGAAATCGCGCCACCAACCATCCCTGCTCGCCCAGTGCGCCCAATCCGATGCACATAATCCTCAGCAACCTGTGGCAAATCAAAATTAATCACCATCGGTAACTCTTCAATATCAATACCGCGAGCAGCAATATCTGTCGCAACCAAAATATGTACTTTGCCAGCTTTGAAGTCTGCCAGTGCTTTGGTTCGCTGAGACTGGCTTTTATTACCATGAATTGCTATTGCTTCAATACCATCCTCAGCCAATAACTTGACTAGCTTATTTGCACCATGCTTGGTTTTACAAAAAACCAACGCTTGTGCCCATGATTCCTGGCGGATTAAGTGGCTTAACAACGCTGCTTTACGACCTTTATCAACTGGATGCACCATTTGCTTAATCGTTGGCGCCGCTTCATTACGCGGAGTCACACTGATTTCGACTGGATTCTTCATGAATTGTGAAGCCAATTGGCAAATTTCTTTGGAAAAAGTAGCCGAAAATAACAGCGTTTGGCGCTGAGAAGGTAATTGCGCAATAATGCGTTTAATATCGTGAATAAAACCCATATCCAACATTCGATCTGCTTCATCCAAAACCACTGTATCGAGCATGTCAAAACGAATGGCGCGCTGTTGAAACAAATCTAACAAACGACCAGGGGTTGCTATCAAGATTTCAACACCTGCACGCAATCGCATCATTTGTGGATTAATTTTAACTCCACCATACACAACAGCCGATCGAACTTTCAAATATTGGCCATATTGGATAACACTGGCATGGATTTGGGCAGCCAATTCACGTGTCGGCGCCAAAATTAAAACTCGAATATGGTTACTCTTAGCCGGCGGTTGCTCTGATACCCGTTGTAATAACGGCAACATAAATCCAGCGGTTTTTCCTGTGCCAGTTTGCGCAGACGCAAGTAAATCCAGTCCACGCAGAACAGGCGGGATCGCTTGCATTTGAATAGGGGTTGGCGCATGATATCCAAGTTCAGAAACAGCGCGTAAAATAGGTTCGGATAAACCCAAAGTAGAAAAAGTCATAATCAAAAAATTCCAAGAACAAACAATTAACATTCTAACACGAGATTAAGCTATTACCTATTGTAACCCTGATATGGGCTAGGAATGTCCGATTTAAATAACGTGTGATATGGGTGCTTATCTACTGGACTTTGGACAAGCCTCGATCTAATACGAGCCCGTGACCGTGGGCGGGCTCGTATTAGATCGAGGCTTGTCCAAAGTCCAGGTACAGAGATGCATCTTCTAAAATAATCTCATCACCCAGTGTGTTGATCACCTAGAAAACAGCGAAAAGGCAGAAGAGTTAGAAGGCTCAAACTTCTTTTCTATTCTTTTTTCATCAATTTTTATCTTATGAGAATCGAAGAACTCTAACACAGAGGTAGACACAGGGCCAAATTTTGGTCGCATAATATCAATGGTAGGATAAACGCTATCACGGCGCTTACGCTGACTGTCAATAAAGTCCGACAATGGCTTACTCAGTTCAACCGAGAGACCATGGACATCAATTAATTGTTTTAACATGATTTCCATGCCACCCAAATATTGATTTATCTGATTTAGTTTATGTTTGTTTTCAAGGATATCTTGTTTCGACTGATATATTTTTTCCATCGATAGAATCATGGCACCAAAATCAAGGAGCAACTTTGGCTCATTCAAGAGATGAGTGGCCAATCGGTAATGTGGAGAGTAAGTATTCACAAGAGAAAATCTTGGTGCATGTTGAATCACGTCTGAAAAAGGATGTGCATAAAACATTGAGTTATTCGACGGGTCGACTAAATGAAGGGTAAAGTCGTTATGCACATTTTGAGTTGCAACACCCTTCAATCTAAAAGCATGCCGATTGGTTGGGGTTATATTGGCAGACATATAAATAGACAATGTCGGTAGGATACTGAAAAGTGGTAGTACATAATTGGGATCTGCTATATCCTGTGTATCAATCGATAACCAGCCAGCCAGGAAGTCGGTTGACGTGATCGCAGAACCACAATTAATTGCCATTTCTCGGATAGAATGTGCCTCCATGCTGCTATCAACCGATGACCAATCATTGTGGAAATAATAAGCGCAAATTCCTTCCAGTATATTGATTGCAAAAGAATCTGTTTTTGTTGAAAGTGGAGATGCTAAGATTTCTTCACACATAGCTTCAGTGACAAAAAAAACATCTTCATTGCGCAACTCATCTAATTCGTAGCGATACTTTTCAGTTTTTTTATTCCTTAAATTAACACTGAAATCACTCCGTTTAATACGAATACTGAACCCATCAGTTGTTTTAACAAATAAAGATTTAATATGATTAAACCCTTCTCGTTCGACAGACAGATCTGAATTAAACAGGCAGTCAAAGAAGGCTAATATATAAAAATTACCTGCTTCAGGTTGTCGAATAGTCGTATATGGTCTTTCTGAAAAAAGTTGAGGCATTATTGATATCTTTGTGAATTATAATAGCTTCATTGTATCAAATTAATTCATTATTGCAACCATGGGCGAATTATTGTTCATATTGGCAGAATAAAACGAAAAGCAACGATCCCTTTTTGGTCGATATTTTCAACCCATATCCGCCCCCGATGTGCTTCGATAATTCGTTGGCAAATGGTCAAACCAAGGCCCAAACCTTGTTCTGGTGCCAAATGTTTTCCTCTATAGAATTTTTTAAATAAATCTAACAATTCATCTTTGGGTATACCAGAACTCACATTTTCAATACTAAACCAAAGATGGTGAGGTTCAACCTGAATATAAATATCGATAGACGTGTCCTTCGGAGAGTATTTGTCAGCGTTATCCAGTAAATTATCAAACATACTGCGCAATAAATCTTTATCTGCGAAAATCTCGGGGAGATTATCGGGTTTATTTAAGCGTACTTTCTTATCTTGACATCGCCTTTGAAATAACTCAATCGATACCCGCATAAGCCTGTCAATCGTGATTCTTTTTTTATTTAGTTTAATTGACTTTGAGTCAAACCGAATCATATGTAAAATATTGTTGTTTAGTAAACTGATCTGACTCAACTCCCCTTTAATTTTTGCGTGGTCAATATTGATAGACTGATCATGGGCAGCGGATACCGCATCTAAAATTGCATTTAAAGGAAAATTTAAGTGACTTGACAACGTTTTCAACAATGTATTTTTTGCTAAATCAACTTCGGTTCTTAATTCTTTTTTACGCGCTTTTTCTTGAAGACGATCAACTTCTAAAGCCAAGGTTAATTGATTGACACACGACTCTAACAAACGCATTTGATCGGGGGTATAAAAGACATGGGGTTCGGGGGTAATTTTCAACACGCCAATCGATTCACCTGATGCAATCAATGGCATATACAGTGCATCAGATGAAGACAACGTATCCGTTCCATATCCGGCTGGTTGCTTCATATCATAAACCCACTGAGCCACACTTTGCTCTTTTTGATCAGTGGCTCCCTTTGTCAGGCTATTTTCTCTTAATACCAGTTGATTTTTGTTGCGTATAAATACCCCCGCTTTGGCCTTAAAAATATCTGCTATATAGGCTGTTCCCAAAGAAATCAGTTGATCAACGCCGCGAGTTGATAATAACTGTCGACTAAAGGTAAACAGAGCCCTAGTTTGGTCGTGAATTTGCTTTGTTAAATGATCTTTGCGATTTTTAATTAAGATTAAATAGCTAATCGCGACCGTTACCGTGAACATAATTCCCCAAGTTATTAAACTATCGCGACTACCGATTCGGTGATTTAGAAAAATAAAATCATACAAAAGGACACTCGCCACAGAGGCAAGCATAGAAGCGCCAACACTACCTAGGGTCGTAACCAGTAAAATTCCGAGCAAATAAATCATTAAAAGGACACTTGACTCAACAAATGAAACCAATAACTGATTAAACCCAGTGGCAAGCAACACCATCATCCCAGCCCATGCGTATGGTTTCCAAACAATGCTCACCGGTGGCGAATCTGGTATTTTATTCACAAGATCTGGTCCCGTGACAATAAATACATTAATTTCACCACAATGTGATAGTATTTTATCAGCAACATGGGTCTTAAAAAAATGACGCCAGTCCCAAGACTCATATTTCCACACCATGATTTGTGTCACATTGTTTTCACGGGCAAACTGCATGATTTCTTTTACGAGATCAGAACCGATCAGTACGTGCGTTTCAGCACCTAATTGTTGGGCTAATCGTAAATGTTGCACGGCGCAATTGCGTTGATTGGTAGAAGCCCGAATTCGTGGAACGTCTACATAAACAGCGAGCCATTCGGCTTGCAAACTGGTAACCATCCGTTTCGCGGTACGAATCAATTTTAAAGATTCCGGATTCGCACCAACACAGACGAGAATTTTTTCCCGGGTTGGCCAAATTTTTTTTATTCCCTCTGATTTCCTATATAATAGGACTTCAGTTTCAACACACGCCGCGGTTGTCCGCAAGGCCAATTCTCGTAAGGCAATGAGGTTACCCCGTCGAAAAAAATGCTCAACCGCCTGTCTCGCTTGCTGTGGAATATAAATTTTCCCTTCGTGCAAACGCTGTAATAATTCGTCTACGGGTAAATCTACCAATTCTATCGTGTCCGCTAATTCAATCATAAAATCAGGCACTGTTTCTTTGACAGGGGCTTGAATAATCTGCGTCACATCATCTTTCAAACTCTCAATATGTTGCACATTCAATGTGGTATAAACATCAATACCACGATCCAACAATTCTTTGATATCTTGCCATCGTTTTGCATGACGCAATCCTTCTACATTGGTATGAGCCATTTCATCGATCAATACCAAACCAGGATTACGCTTCAAAGCAGCATCAAGATCAAACTCTTCATACTCTCTGCCGCGATAATTTATTTTTTGTTTGGGTAAAATTTCGAAGTGACTGACCATTCCTTCAATCATATCTCGACCATGAGACTCAACGACACCAATCACAACATCAAGATTTTTTGTGAGACTTTCTTGCGCATCATGCAACATCTCATAGGTTTTTCCGACACCGGGCGCTGCGCCTAGGTATATTTTTAATTGACCACATTGTGCTTTCTTTTCGGCCTCTTGGGCTTCTTCCAGGGATTGTTCAGGGGTGACTCTTTTGTCCATATTCATTTCTCCAAGGATCAACCTGAACGCCATTGATCAAGTGCTTGATTGAGACGTAAAACATTGACTCGGGGTTCACCTAATATACCGAAACAACGAGGTGTTAGATGGCTTGTGATCAAGTCGTTAAGCGCGTTTTCAGGCATGTGCCGGGTTTCTGCGATACGCGATACTTGATAGTATGCAGCAGCCGGACTAATATCAGGATCCAACCCACTGGCTGAGGCAGTGACTAAGTCGATGGGAATGGGTTTTACATTAAATGGTTGAAACTCAATAACGCGTGCTTGAATGATCGCCAAAAATGCGGGGTTGGATGGGCCGGCATTAGACCCAGATGAAGGCATCGTAGCAAAGGGATATGGCACGGTCGCTGAAGGACGTCCCCAAAAATACGTCGGTGATGTAAAAGACTGTCCAATCAATGCTGATCCTATCCAATTTTTATCTTGTTGAAGCAAACTACCATTCGCCTGCCAAGGAAAAGAGAGTTGTGCTATACCCGTTATCATCAAAGGATAAATCAACCCGGTTAACAGGATTAACCATAACATGAAAAAAAATGCGTTCTTAATTGGTTGCATCATATTTTCCAAACTAGATTTAAGCCGAGATCAATCAGTTTGATCGCAATAAAAGGTACGATGAGACCACCCAATCCATAGACAAACAAATTTTTTCTGAGTAACTCTCGTGCCCCGACATAACGATATTTAACGCCTCGCAGAGCAAGCGGGATCAAAAAAACGATAATCAGCGCATTAAAGATCACAGCGGATAAAACAGCGCTTTGGGCTGTTGCGAGTTTCATAATATTGAGAGAATTCAACACGGGATAAGTTGAAGCAAATGCGGCCGGTAAAATTGCAAAATATTTAGCAACATCATTCGCGATACTAAAAGTTGTCAACGAACCACGGGTGATTAATAATTGTTTTCCCACCTCAACCACTTCAATCAATTTGGTGGGATTTGAATCTAAATCGATTAAATTACCCGCTTCTTTAGCCGCTTGGGTACCAGAATTCATGGCAACGGCAACATCTGCTTGTGCTAATGCTGGCGCATCATTGGTTCCATCTCCCGCCATCGCCACCAAATGTCCTTGCCCTTGTAATATTCGGATCAGTTTTAATTTATCCTCTGGTTTCGCATTTGCATAAAAATCATCCACTCCAGCCTCTGCAGCAATCGCTGCGGCTGTCAGCGGATTATCCCCAGTTACCATAATCGTTTTAATCCCCATCCGACGCAATTGCATAAAGCGTTCACGTATTCCCCCTTTGACGATATCTTTTAAATTAATCACACCCAAAATTTTGTTATCCTCTGCCACGACCAGGGCCGTCCCTCCTTGCCGTGAAATAGCATTGACATTTTTTTCTACATCATCTGGAATAACGCCACCTCGCTCACGAATATAATTGTTGATGGCCATTGCAGCGCCTTTTCTGATTTGGCGTCCGGGTAAATTGGCACCACTCATTCTCGTTTCTGCGGTAAAAGGAATGAAGGTCGCTTGGAGAGAGTTCAAATCTCGAGCTCGCAAGCCATACTTATTCTTTGCTAACACGACAATACTACGACCTTCGGGGGTTTCATCAGCCAATGATGCCAATTGTGCTGCGTCTGCTAAGAGCTCAATGTCGACACCTGATGCGGGGATAAACTCCACTGCCTCACGATTACCTAGGGTGATGGTCCCTGTTTTGTCTAACAATAAAATATCTACATCACCCGCAGCTTCAATTGCATGTCCTGACATGGCAATCACATTCGCTTGAATCATTCTGTCCATACCAGCGATTCCAATTGCCGACAGTAATCCACCAATGGTAGTCGGAGCCAAGCAAACAAACAAAGACACCAGAATCGTGATGATAACCACATGTCCTGAGTGATTAGCCATGACACTGTATATTGAAAAAGGCAGGAGCGTTGCGCAAACCAATAAAAAAATAATCGTTAATGCTGCCAATAAAATGGTTAATGCTAATTCATTGGGTGTTTTTTGACGCTCGGCTCCTTCAACCAAGGAAATCATCCTATCTAAAAAAGTTTCACCCGGATTTGAAATAATCCGAACAATCAACCAATCAGATATCACGACAGTGCCACCCGTGACTGAGTTACGATCCCCCCCGCTTTCTCGAATAACCGGCGCACTTTCACCGGTAATCGCGCTCTCATCCACGGAAGCGACGCCTTCAATCACCTCTCCATCCCCTGGTATCAAATCACCTGCCTCTACCAAGACAAAATCACCGGCCTTTAACGTGTCTGACTGAACCATTGAAAATTTGGCATCTCTGGTTGGTTTACTGAGTTTTTTTGTGGCCATTTCATGACGCGTTTTTCGCAAAGACGCTGCTTGGGCTTTGCCACGACCTTCTGCCATGCTTTCGGCAAAATTCGCGAAAAAAACAGTAAACCACAAGCCAAGGGTAATCGCGAAAATAAAAGCAGCGGACGCCTCTCCTTCACCGATCAGTGCTTGAATAAACAAAGATGTAGTTAAAATTGAACCGACATAAACAGAAAACATCACTGGATTTCGCAGTTGGTCTTTTGGATTTAGCTTTTTCAGCGCGCCACAAATAGCTAATTTGATTAACGAAATATTCCATAACGAGCAGTTTTTAATATGATGATCCATCGTTATTCCAAAACATAATCTGCTCAACAATCGGACCTAATGCCAACACAGGTAAAAATGACAAGGCCCCCAATAACAAAATAATACCCATTAATAAAATGATAAACACAGGTGAATCGGTCACCAATGTACCGGAACTACTCGGTATGACTTTTTTCTTGACCAATGAACCCGCAATTGCCAAGGTCGGGATCGCTATCCAATAGCGACCAATCAACATCAAAACCCCTCCCACTAAATTAATAAATGGGGTATTACCATTTAAACCTGAAAAAGCACTCCCATTATTATTAAACATTGAAGTAAATGCGTAGAGCATTTCCGTTAAACCATGGGGACCAGGGTTGCCTAACGATGCTTTACCTGAGGGTAGATTGATATTGAGGGCCGAGGCACACAACACAAATATTGGCATCATTAACACCGCAACAGATGCCATTTTCATTTCAAATGGTTCAATTTTTTTTCCCAAATACTCGGGTGTTCGGCCAACCATTAACCCACCAATAAAAACAGTTAAAATCACCACTAAAATCATACCTGTTAAGCCAGTGCCAACACCCCCAAAGATAATTTCACCTAACTGCATCATCCATAATGGCACTAATCCACCTATTGGTGTGTAAGAATCAAGCATAGAATTCACTGATCCATTCGAAGTCGAGGTTGTGATCACAGTCCACAAGGCTGAGCTTACAATACCAAAACGAGTTTCTTTCCCTTCCATATTGCCACCCGGAAAATCTGCTTGGTTGGTTTGTTGTATATTCATCGTTGTTAATGCAGGATTACCTGCTTGTTCAGCCAGTACATTGACAAACAAGCACGGAACAAAAATAATACTCATTGCCATAAACAACGCCCATCCTTGCCGTTGATCTTGAATCATCCTACCATATGTATAAGTTAAGGAGGCGGGGATGAGGATCATGGCCAACATTTCCAAAAAATTGCTTAAAGGTGTTGGATTTTCAAAAGGATGAGCAGAATTTGTATTAAAGAACCCTCCACCATTGCTTCCTAATTGTTTAATTGCAACTTGTGAAGCAACCGGCCCCATAGGAATGATTTGCATCGCCTGATTATGTGTTTGATAGATATGAACAATTTGATTCGGCTTGAGGTTTTGGATCACCCCCTGTGACACCAAGACCAGAGAAAGTATCATAGCCAATGGCAATAAAATATATAGAATCCCACGAAAGGTATCGACCCAAAAATTACCAATTTTATGACCTTGGACTCCGACCAGGCCTCGAATCAAAGCAATGAGTAACGACATGCCCGTGGCTGCGGACAAAAAATTCTGGCTCGTTAATCCCATCATTTGGGTCAAGTAACTCATCGTGGTCTCACCAGGATAAGCCTGCCAATCAGTATTGGTAACAAAACTAGCGGCCGTATTGAATGCAAGCATTGAAGGTATGTTTTCAACACGTTGGGGATTGCATGGCAGATACGCTTGTAAACGTTGAATGATGTACAAGAAAAGTAACCCAAACAAATTAAACCAGAGAATGGCAAACAAATACTCTTTCCAATTCATATCTGAATCAGGATCAATCCGGGTTAATCTATAAAAAAACTGTTCAAGCGGTCTTAAAAACTGCGCTTTGCCTTCATACACCATCGCCATGTACCAGCCCAATGGCTTGGTTAATATCAAAACGACAGCTAACAAGATGATGATTTGAATCAGTCCGATTTGGGTCATCGCTAGAAAAATTCCGGTTTGAATAACACAAATATCAGGTAAAATAAAACGACTGCGGTCGTCATGCCAGCTAACAAATAAAAAGTCATCTTTCTCGCCCTAAAAAATCGTAAAATTTAATTAATCCAAAACTCAAGACAAAAAAGAGTGAAATCAAGCACAGCATTATCAGGTCAAGCTCCATGAATCCCTCCTTTCAACTCAACAAATCTGGGTAATCACTAAATACCCCATCGACTCCCAACTGAAAAAAACTCAAAGCAACCGCTCTTTCATTGACCGTATAAATTAAAACCTGATACCCTTGATTTTTGATATCTTGAATTCGGCTTGCTGTTGCAATATGTCGATTTAAATGAATCGAAACACAATTGATTTCCTTTGCCAAACTAAACCAGTCAGCGCGCCATCGATGCAGCAATAATCCCAAAGGCAAGGCTGGATGACGCTGATGGCACCAAAGCAATGCCTGATACTCAAAACTAGAAACCAGTGGCCATGCCTTGTTGGCCGGCCAATATAATTGAATATGTGACAAAACTGACATCGTTGTTTGCTCAATTGCGCGACCATAAGGCTTGATTTCGATATTCGCCTGCATTTCATGCTCAATCAACCACTGCAAGGCTTCTTTAAAGGTCGGAATTTTGACCCCATCAAAAATAGGTGAAAACCATGATCCCGCATTGAGTGTTTTTAAATAAGCACTGTTTACCTGTCCAAACCCTCCACGACCGTTTGTGGTACGATTCAGTTTATCATCATGAAAAACAAATGCCTCGCCATCAAGACTCAGCATGACATCAAATTCAATATAGCGACATCCTAATTCAAACGCTTTATGAAAAGACACCAAGGTATTTTCAGGCGCGTATCCGGCTGCTCCGCGATGACCGATGACAATATTTTGCATGTGTTTTAATCCAAGTTGTAATATTATCCTAAATTCGGTAGTTCATTAGGAGAAAACTCATGACAACACTTGATCATCATACCGATTTCAATTCATCTTTCAACCATGAGGGTTTCTTAGACTATGCGCTCAAGCATCAGTTCGGTGAAATTCATTGCCAAGTTGATGTAAAGAGCGGTATGCAAGCCATTATCGCCATTCATAATACCAAGCTAGGGCCTGCGCTCGGCGGATGTCGCTTTATTGAGTACCCACATAACATGGCTGCACTTTATGACGCCATGCGTTTAGCCAGGGGCATGAGCTATAAATCAGCCATAGCCGGATTACCGCTAGGCGGTGGAAAAGCCGTGATAATTAAACCGCGTCAGCCATTTGACCGCGAAACCTATTTCCAGCGATTTGGTCAGTTTGTAAACGTACTGAATGGGCGCTATATTACCGCAGTTGACAGCGGTACCCAATTAAGTGACATGGATATTATTTCAGAGCAAACACCGTATGTTGCCAGTTTATCCTCACAGCATGGCGATCCCTCTTTATCAACAGCCCAAGGCATCTTGCGCGGCATCGAAGTAGCGGTCCTGTTCAAGTTAAATAAAAGCAGTCTTCGCGGCTTACATCTGGCTATTCAGGGATTAGGGCATGTCGGTTCTATATTGGCACACAATCTATTCGAAGCAGGCGCTCGCCTGTCGGTTGCCGACATCAACCCCACCCTGACCCAATTGGCAGCGCAACAGTATGGAGCAACCATTGTACCGATTGAGGATATCCATAAAATTCCCTGCGACGTCTTTATACCTTGTGCGTTGGGTGCAATACTTAACGAAATCACCATCGGAGAATTGCAAACAACCATCATCGCGGGTGCAGCAAACAATCAATTGGCCCATCACTCTCAAGGCCAACTGCTTCATGACAAACATATTTTATACGCCCCTGATTATGTCATCAACGCCGGTGGCGTGATTTTTGCAGCAGGTAAATATTTTAATATGCCTGAAACCTTGGTTTGTGAGAAAATCAATGGAATAGGAGCATCTTTGTTGCAAATTTTTGAGCGTTCACTGCAAGAAAATATTCCAACCAGTCAAATTTCCGAGATAATTGCGTCTCAGATTTTGGAAGAATAAACAGTTTTGATCAGGGAGCCTAAATTAACAGGAGTGAATTATGACGGCATCATATGAAAACCCATGTGGGTTAGATGGATTTGCTTTTCTTGAATTTTCTGGTGATAGAAATAAACTCACCAAACAGTTTTCTGAAATGGGCTTTCAACTTACTGCCACTCATCAAGCGGCTCCTATTTTTTGGTATCAACAAGGCGATATTGTTTTTATCGTAAATCTCAGTCAAGGCTCGCAAGCACTGCATCATGCCGAAGTTCATGGAACAGGCGCTTGTGCAATGGGTTTTAAAGTCAGAAATGCAAAAATAGCCCATGCTTATGCAATTCAACAAGGCGCGAAGAACTTTAAAGACCAAGATCCGCACCGACATCATCTCCCAGCGATTGAAGCCATTGGCGGAAGTGTCATTTACTTTGTGGACGATACACATCCCCCCTTCGCCGGCCAATGGATAGAGCCGTTGCAAGAAGAACGACACCCATACACAGAAACTGGTTTGCAGTTTATAGATCATCTCACTCACAACGTTTATCGTGGCAATCTCGACAAATGGGCCAAATTCTATGAAAAGATTTTTAATTTTAGGGAAATCCGATTTTTTAATATCGAGGGTAAATTGACTGGTCTGCTCAGCCGTGCATTAAGTAGCCCCTGTGGCAAAATTAAAATTCCCTTGAATGAGTCAAAGGACGATAAATCACAAATTGAAGAATTTTTACATGATTATCAAGGCGAAGGCATTCAGCATATCGCCTTGGCAACCAACAACATCTATCATACGGTGCACACCCTTCACCAACACGGTGTGCATTTCCTAGACGTACCTAACTCCTATTATGATATGATTGCGCAACGCATTCCCTGGCATCAAGAGTCCTTAACCGCTTTACAACACGAAAAAATTCTCATTGATGGTGAGCGTGATCCAACTCATGGATTATTGCTGCAAATTTTTACTGAAAATGTCTTTGGGCCCGTTTTCTTCGAAGTAATTCAACGGCGGGGTAATGAGGGATTTGGTGAGGGAAATTTTCAAGCTCTGTTTGAAGCCATTGAGCGTGATCAAATTAAACGTGGTACGTTATGAAGCTTTATGATTACTATCGTTCATCATGTTGTTATCGAGTTCGTATTGCGTTGAATTTGAAAGGCATTGATTATGAAAAAATTCAGGTGCATCTTGTCAATCAGGGTGGCGAGCAACACCATGAGGCTTATCAACAGATCAATCCTCAACAACTCGTACCTGCTTTAGCAACCAACGAACAGATTTTGACGCAATCTTTGGCTATCATCGAATACCTAGATGAGATCAATCCACACCCTGCTCTGTTACCGGCCCAACCACTTGAGCGAGCTCACGTGCGGGCATTGGCTTTTATTATCGCCTGTGATATTCATCCACTCAATAATTTACGTGTACTGCAAGCTTTAAAAAGAAACTACCAGGCAACAGAAGATCAACTCACTCAGTGGTACCATCAGTGGTTAACGGAAGGATTTGATGCGTTTGAAGCCAGACTATCGACCTTACCGCGCAGCCAACCGATCTGTTATGGAGACCAAATTAGTTTAGCGGATATATGCCTCATCCCACAAGTATATAATGCGCAACGTTTTCATTTTTCGTTGACTAAATATCCATTAATTCAAAACATCAACGATTACTGTTTAAGTTTACCGGAATTTATTCCGCCTAAACATGATGAGCTACGTGATGGGTGATTATCAGTATTGCGCTTCTGGCTATGACAATAAAATTAATCAGCGCCATAATTAACATGCACCAATAAAATCGGTTTCCCGAAAAAAGCTTCTTAGTCAGATTTAACATTTTATAAGGAAAAGAGAGCCAAAAGATAGATGCAATAAATAAAACCCAAGAAAACAAAGTAACGGCTAGCCGATACTTTAATTCCCACACACTGTGAGTCTCTACCAGTGCAACGCCCAATAATAAACTAAAGCTCGCCCCTACAAAAATAACGGGGTTATCCGCTTGTAGCTTACTAATCATTTTTTCATAATATTCTCGCTTACTCAGCATTATAATGGTCATAATTAGAATAAATATGCCAAAAATCTCGGCTAAAATAAACGAATAAAAATCTGGAATATTCATGTTGCATCTCCTGGAGATGGCCTCCTAAACAAATACTCTCTACAAAATACTAGTCATAAATTGATTAAATTGCAATAAATGCTATTGATTGGCCAGCAATTCCCTCTATTAAAAAATCTCTAGGAAAATAAGGGGTTTTGGGTGCATTTGAACTTTAGCTTTAAGTGAAACCAAAACTGAGGACGTTACGAATTCTCAGGATAAGTCAACGGGGTACCTAAGTTCTGCGTCTCACATTGAGCTACCCCCCCATGAAAAATCCACATTATCGGCAAGGTTATAAATTTGCATAATCGGTTTCCCCATTAAGCGAATGATTTTTTGCTTGAGATCGGTCCAACCGTGAATCATTTTTTGACTAACACCATTCACGTTGATAGCAACATAATGGATGCCATCTAGCAATTGAAATATCCAACGCATGGTTGGAGTTTTTGTTGGCTAAAATTTTGCTTGGCTTACTGATTAAGTTACTTCCTGAGACATGGCCCATCTTGGTTGCTGTTGATGAAACGCTAGAGAGACGCCGCGGCAAAAAGATCAAAGCAAAAGGGCTTTACCGAGATGCTGTTCAATCAACTCAATCGAATGTTGTGACAAGCTATGGTTTGAAGTGGGAAGCAATGATGCTGATTGTCCCTCTGCCCTGGTGTAAGCGTTCATGGGCTCTGCCATTTCTAACTGTCCTTGCTCCTTCAAAACGATCTAATCAAACTGCAGGGCGTCGCCATAAAACGTCATTAGATTGGACGAGGCAAATGGTCTGCCTCGTCCATCGTTGGCTCAAACGACAATGGATTTTAGTAGGTGATGGTGCTTATGCCTGTATGGATTTAGCTCTAACCTGTATCAAACTCAATGTGGTCCTTATTTCTCGTTTGCGCCTCGATGCACAACTGTATGAGTTTCCTGTGTTTGAAAAGAAAAAATTAGGCCGAAAGCCCATTAAGGGCAAACGCATTCAACTGAAGGAGCTACTCAATGACTCAAAACAAGTTTGGCAACCTGATACCATCAATTGGTATGGTGGTGAGACGCGCCAAATCGAATACATCAGCTTTGTATGTCTATGGTATCATGCTGAAGTGGTCAAGCAAATGCACACACCTAGTTAAGCAACTTTTTTCATTTGCCCCCACGCTCTTTCAAATTGATTTGGATTCATATAGCCAAGAAATGAATGCAAACGATAACTGTTATAAAACATAGAAATGGGAGAGTCATTTAAGGTGTGTAAATAGCGCGGGAGAAAATTTTTTAACGCTGTAAAACTTAACTTCATGCTCAATCTCTCATAGTCTCACCTCACTGTCAAAATATTTTTTAATAAAAAAATCAAAAAAATTATTGCTG
>DAIDKT010000022.1 GCA_027449905.1 Legionellales bacterium | reverse complement strand
CTTGCTTGCATCATCATTTTTAAAAAAAACACGAAAAACTGTGTCAAGAACTATTTGATCTTTTTAATGAAAAATCCTTGTTATTTCTTTATGCATCACCGCAAACCGACCCGAAGGGGCGGATTGTGGTGAATGGTTACTAAAAAACAAAAAATAAATCAATTTAATCACAAATAGTTATTAATATGCCCACGAAATAATTTTTACTCCTTTGAGCGTTACGCTGGTATTCTTGGGTGTTTACCGAAAATGTCAATGGCACTCAGGATGATGTACTTGACGAGTTACTAAAAATTTTCAACACGATACCTTTCATTTTTGCAATTTCAGATTGATTAAACTCTTTATAGTGGGGTGCTCCAATATTGAGACAAATAAGCGTATCGTCACCAACACCTTTCAGTAAATTCACACCCGTCAATTTAAGTAAGCTGATTTCGTTGCTGATTTCTGATGCCCACTGGTCAAAATAATTCATGGCAGAAAAAACAGGCAATAAATATTGATTCTGATGTGTTAAAAATAAAACCTCGGGCTCGTTGGAACTGGGATGCTTCTTGATAGGAATGATAAAGTTAGCTTTAATAAATTCAAGATAGGCTTTATTTGCTTGGTTCATATCACCTGCGGATAAAATCGCCGCACTGATCGCTTGTTCTAAAGCATCCAATTGGTTGACACCCTAGGCTGAAATCAAAAGTGATGATAGTATACCTTATCGTCTATATATGTACAGTATGATTTATGAAGATCGCTTCAAAAATGTCAAATCAACTGGGTTATGCTTGGTTAATATGGGGGTTGGCAGCAACCTTCTACTTTTCAGATTATATGGCACGGGTTGCACCTGGGGTCATGCATCGCTATCTGCAATTAGATTTTGGTATGAATGAAGTTGGTTTTGCAACTTTAACTGCTTTCTTTTACATCCCATATATTATGATGCAAATCCCAGTTGGTTTAATGGTTGATCGAGTAAAAATCCGCTATTTACTCACCGCCATGTCCTTGATGACGGCGGTTGGTTGTTGTATTTTTGGTTCTGCACAGGGATTGCCGTTGGCCTCTTTTGCACGACTCCTGATTGGTTTTAGTGCGGCATTTGCATTTATTTCCGCTCTGAGGCTTGCCACATCTTGGTTCCCACCTGCCATGTTGGGTTTATTAGCGGGACTCACCCAATCACTGGGTATGTTGGGGGCCTCTGCCGGCCAGGCACCCTTGTCATTTTTGGTGAGCTCAGTTGGTTGGAGACACAGTTTATTCTATATCGCCGGGTTTTTTGTTTGTCTGTCTGGATTACTATTTTTTTATATACAAGATAAACCAACAGCCGCAGGTGCTGCTGAACAGGGAACGAAAGAGACAGGTCATGGAAACCTTAGTATTTTTCAAAGTTTGCGGATGGTTGTATCGTCACCAATGACCTGGCTTAATGCCTTGTATGCTGGTTTTTTATACGGCCCAACCACGGTTGTTGGCGAGGCGATCGGACCTGCTTATTTAGAATATGGACGTGGTTTATCAGCCCATCGTGCTGCTTTTGCCACGGGTCTCATATTTATTGGTTGGGTGATTGGGGGACCTTTAGCCGGTTATATTTCAGATAAAATTGGCCGACGTAAACCCTGTATGCTGGTTTCAGCTGCTTGTGGTGTTGTTTTTACTTCTATATTTGTATTTTCCCCCCATCTTAGCCCCACACTCGCCTATGTTATTTTTTTCTTATACGGATTAACCAACAATGGTGTAGCCATTGCTTATGCGGTCTCAACTGAGTTACACACTCGCCGAGTGATTGGAACGGCGATAGCGTTTACCAACATGATGTCTATTTTTGTTGGCGCACTATTGCAGCCTTTGGTTGGGTACTTTGTTGACACCGTATCTCATAATCGCGCTTACCATGTGGAAACTTTGTTGTTATCGGATTTTCAATATGGGCTACGTATTTTGCCGATTGCATCATTGATTGCCTTGATTTTGGCATTCTTTATTAAAGAAACCTATTGCAAGCCTGCTAAATAAAGTTCGTTTCCCTGATTACGCAATTGGACATGCGGTTATGAAAACAGGGGCTCCTAGAACGCAGACCCTTAAGCTCGACTTTGTGAAATTCCTAATCCTAGCTAAAAAATGATAATTGTCACTTCGTTTCGATCTAAAATGGAACGAATTACCGACGAAAGTCGGTATTCATAGTGAGCAATTTGTGTGTGTAGCGGTCAAACAACGAGTATTTGTAAAAATTTCATAAAGTCGAGTTAAGAAGAGCATGTACAAAAAATCATTTCTAAATTAGAAAAAACAGGTTATGCAAGAGGTCTATTACACAGAGCGAATCGTTGTACTAGGACTGTTGACAATTCATGTCTCGACGTCTTGCGGCTTGTCCGCAGCATCCGCAACGAACTTTCTGTGAGCAATTAGATATCTTATAGAGCAAGATCTCTGGATCCCGCGAACAAGTCACGGGACGTCGGTTTTTTAAAGATGAATTGTCAACAGGCCCTAGGTTTTTCGAAGTTTATGTGATATACAGCTAGTTTGCATACGTGAGTGACAGGGAGATAAAATGAAAAAGAAGATTGGATTTGTGGTTATTTTCGCCGCACTGGTCCTAGGTTCTTATGCTGGAATGGGGATTGTAACCGAACGAACGTTTAAGAAAAACATCGATGTGCTAAATCAAGTAAACGGAATCAAAGTCGAATTAGTTCAATATCAGCGTGGTTGGTTTAAATCGCATGCAATTTTGAATTGGAGCATGGTTATTCCTGCGCGCACGATTCAAGTCAATGGTAAATCCTTATCTGAACCCGAATCGAATTATAAGACGCAGATGCTGCTAACGATTTATCATGGACCAATCATCGTCACCAACTCTAAACTTTTATTTGGATTGGGTTATGCGCACAGTCAAATCCTGTTACCAGCATCGTATGATGCTAAATTCAAGGAAAAATATACCCCTGATTCGACTAAACCGACGCTCGATTTAGATGTATTTGTCAGTTATTTGAACAAAACGAGGATTAATCTAGATGCTCCACAGTTCAAATTGATTGCAAAACAAGGGCATGTTCAATTTAATTGGGCAGGTATGGTGAGTCAAATTGATATCGCTTCGAATCGAAAACATGTTGACGGTTTGCTCATTCTCAACGGTTTAACTTGGGTCAATGACCAACTTCAAGGCGAGATTCAACAAGTCGCAAGTAACTATCATTTGGACAGTTCAAATTCTGGGTTTTATTTAGGCAATGCGCATGTTGCAATACCTTCCGTGATCGTCGCGCACGCTTCACAAAAAATATTGGAAGTGAATCAATTCAATATGCAAACGCACAATCAAATGAATCAAGGTTTGTTTGACACATCGTTGGAAGCGGATTTGCATCAACTCCTTTTAAATCATAAAACATACCATGACTGTTTAATCAAATTAGCTATTAGAAACTTAGATGCTCAAGTTTTAGCTGGGATCAATAATAAGCTCTCTGCATCACAACAAGGAGGTATTGATGGACAACGCCTCTTATTTTCTCTGGTGCCTGAATTACCGCAATTAGTAAATAAGGGGGCTCAGTTTGAAATATCCGATTTAAGAATGGGAATGCCGCAGGGCGATATTCGTGGTCATGTATTGATTCGTTTTCCTCGCGAAAATATCTCCAATCCATTTTTGTTGATGCAAAAAATAACTGGGGATGGAAGCTTGACCTTGGCAACGGCTATTCTCAAAGACTGGTTAAAAGACTCCGTTAAAAACCGAATCCTAGCCATTGTTCGCTATCAGCAAGCCATGGCTAAATCAGCTGATCAAAATCAACCATCCCAAAATCAAGCTCAAATGATTACGCCACCACAGAACTTACCTAATCCAGCCAATCCCTTGCCATTGTCAGCAGCCGACATAGACAAGCAGGCAGATCTGGAAGCGGATAAAAAAATCAATAAGTTGATTCAAGTTGGGTTGTTAGTCCCTCAGCAGCCTAATTATTCCATGGAGTTTAAACTGGCTGATGGACAGTTGTTGGTGAATGGTAAAGTTTTTAATCCGTCAATGTTGCAATAATCTAGGGCGTGTTGACAATTCAGATCTCGACGTCCCGCGACTTGTTCGCGGGATCCAGCTGGATCTATCTCTGTGCAATAGTGACGTGCATTGAGCAAGATCTCTGGATCCCGCGAACAAGTCGCGGGACAATGAGATGGGCATCAGAAAATGAATTGTCAACAGACCCTAGTGCAGCCCTGCATTCGGAGTTAAAAATATTTTGGTTTTTTGTGCATTCTTCACTTGTCAGGAATTGCTCAATTAGTTAGAATACTGGTTTTAAGTTAAGGAGTTATAACAATGACAATAATCGGCAACGAAACAGGAGAAACAACTGCATCTTTGGCTGCAAGCGTGACCCAATCAGTTCAAAAATATTTTTCAGAGCTGAAAGGAACCGATCCTGTGGATTTGTATCAGTTCGTTCTTGAAGAGGTTGAAATACCACTGTTTAAGGCGGTGATGGAACACTGTAAATATAATCAATCACGAGCTGCGGTTATGTTAGGTATTAGCAGAGGAACTTTAAGAACAAAGTTACGTCATTATTTTGATGACAAGTATGTTGGTACACGAGATTAAACTACCCGGGCATCGTTCAGATGCCCAACAATTATCTTACCCAATTTATATACTGCCTAGATTTATACTACCACATTGTAGCGTTATTCAATTGACTGCCGTTAGTTATGACACTAAATAAAAAGCCTGGTCAGGAATAACCAGAAATACTCGATCCTGCTAGGAAAATAAAAACACATCTGTTTAGGTTGTATGAAATTTTGTCCATAGCAATTATCCCCATTCATTTTAGCTTACGGCCAGTTGTCAATTCATTTTCAAGCGCTTATATCGCTTGATGCCAAAGTTTAGTTAGGCAAACATCGAGCTGACAGACTGCTCTCCATTGACTCTTTTGATGGCTTGGGCTAATAATTCTGCAATACTGATCACCCTGATTTTATTGCATTTTTGGGCGTTTGTTGAAAGGGGAATCGTGTCGGTTACCACCACCTCATCTAATACCGATTGATTGATGTTGTCAATAGCAGGGCCAGACAACACCGGATGGGTTATATAAGCACGTACACTTAAGGCGCCATTTTTTTTAAGCTCATCCGCGGCAGTACACATCGTGCTCGCCGTATCAACGATATCATCAATAATAATGCAATGTCTTGATGCGGGCTCTCCTATAATATGCATGACTTCCGACTTATTTGGACCGCTACGGCGTTTGTCAATAATGGATAATTCAGCATCATTGAGTCGTTTCGCCATGGCTCTTGCACGAACAACACCGCCAACATCGGGTGAAATGATCATAATATCTTTCAAATTTTTACTTTGAATATCCGCTAGCATGAGCGGTGTTGAGTAGATATTATCAACCGGCATATAAAAAAAGCCTTGTATTTGATCAGCATGGATGTCAACAGTTAGAATACGGCAAATGCCAACAGAAGCCATCATGTCAGCGACGACTTTTGCGGTAATCGGTACTCGCGCAGAACGTACACGCCTATCTTGACGGGCATAACCAAAGTAGGGAATAACCGCAGTAATTCGAGCAGCAGATGATCGACGGAGCGCATCCGTCATGGTTAATAATTCCATCAAATTATTATTCGCCGGAGCACATGTAGATTGAATAATAAAAACATCTTTGCCGCGTACATTTTCCAAAATTTCAATCATGGTTTCGCCGTCACTAAACGTGCCGACATTTGCTTGACCAATGTTGAGTTGAAGATAAGAAGCGGTGCTCTTTGCCAGTTCAAGATTCGAATTACCAGTAAAAATCATCATGGTAGACATAGGTAACAAGCCTTATGATTAGTTAAAATGAAATGATGAGGGAGTCTAAACACATAACGGAAGACAACCATAAAGATATTTTTATTAGGAACAACTTGCGCCTTAGCAAGAAACAGTCATATTTGAGTAATCTCGAACGAAAAAAATTTATCAAAATTATCACCTGCTGATGTGTGTCGCGCTTTTCTGACAACTCATTCGTTTGACTTTGAATTTGACTTAAATTTGACTGTTCACCGAGCGTCAAAATAACCCTCCGAGTGGTTTTTTTATTTTTGAGGTAACCGATCTATGCGGTTTCTCAGGTTATCTTCTGCTGTCTGTTTACTTGATTTCAGGATCATGGCTGGGGTGCTAGGATTCGAACCTAGGAATGCAGGGATCAAAACCCTGTGCCTTACCACTTGGCGACACCCCAATAATTTGCGAGATTTACTTCGTAATATGGGCGCTATTTTGCAGCGAAACCAATGACTTGTCAACGAATTTCTAGTGACTATTTTTCAAACGTGTTGCTGTGACTTTAGATCGTAATTCGACATAGATTTTGAAACGCACATTTTGAGCATGTTTCTGCTTTGCTTGGTCTTGGTGAACACAGACCTTGTTTGAATTCTTCGGCTAAATTTGAGAGTTGTTGCTGCCACTCATGTTGATAACTAGACCAAGTTTCGTCTTGATTTAAAGATTGCATACAGGGGATAGACGTTTCTTTCTCACTTAACCCTTGAAAGCAGACGTGTCCCGATTTTAATTCCATCAATAATAATGCTTTGATGTGGTCATCCAATAATGCATACAGCAAAAGTTGCGGTGCTTCCGGGCGCGTTTGTTTCCATGGTTTAGTTGAGGGCAAGGTGCTTTTATAATCAATCACCATTTTATATGAATCCGATGATCCTGTTTGATCAATAACGCGATCAAGCCGATCCACGCGTATTTGAAAATCAAGACCTGCGAGATTAATGGTAAAGCTTTGTTCGATTTTTTCAACGATAAATGGTGGGCGTTGTTTTTCAAAATCTAGGATGTTACCGATCAAATGATATAAGCGCTGATATTCAACTTCTTGAGCAATCAATGGAAAAGATTGATATTTAGATCTTGTAACTGAATGAATAGCTCGCATAATGACATCTTGGACCAGCTGATTTAGAACAGTTTGAGTCATACTTTTTAACTGCTGGTGACTACCAACTTGTTGCCAAAATAGCTCCATCATATGATGCAATATTTTTCCGCGCTCACTGGCATCAAGTCCAAAAGATACATCATTTTGTCGTTCATTGGCATGCAGGCGGTGTGCTGAAAATGCACGAAATGGACATTTTGCTTGATTGGCTAACAAGCTTGTGCCACCAGTTACTTTTTCTGAAGGCAACAAAGGTAACTGATAATCTTCGCTAAAAATTTCTAAAAGAGGCTGAGAAGGAGAGATAATAGGCAATGCTTTATAAAGTGGCAAATGAACAATCAGTGGGCTTGGCAAATTAGGTAAATCGCCAAGCAATTGGGGATAGCTAAAAATAATGGTTTGACAAGCCTGTAGCAATCGATCGATGAGTTGTTTTGCTAACTGCAACTCTTTATCAACTGATGCATGCGGCATCTGATGGGTTCGTTGAATATGGAGGGGAATAAAGCCTGATAGCTTAATTTTTTGCGGCAAACACTGATCCGTTAGACCAGTGACCCAGATACTATCAAAGTGGCAACCAGAAGCTTCTAGTAATCCCAAGACTAGCACCGGGGTGGTTGGTTGTTTTAATTGAAAAATCGTGTTTTTAGCTAAGTCAGATAAAGTAGCGATCGCTTGTTGTCGGCTCATGGATGGCGTTACGATGGCATAAGTCATCCAATCATCAAATAAATTTAACAATCGTTGTAAACATTGATACTGTGCTGAATCTAATGTGTACTCACCTGGAAAACCGAGTTGACTTAACCGTTGTTTAAACAAGTTGATCCACGTCAACAAACTCGCATGATCAGGGTAGGATTCAATCTGAATTAAGGCCGTGGCTAAAATGGGTATTTTGGTCTGATAAGTATTCAGAAATTCAGTGAATGGGATCTGGGCTTCTCTTAATAAGTGACCGTTTTGGTGTAGATCAGTTCGCGCGACATACTCAGTTTGACTTCCTGCTAAATAGGGAGACGACAATAATAAATGGGCTTGATGGTTGGTGAGTTCGGTTTGATTTAATTGCAACCAATGAAGGGCATGGGCTACCAAGGGAAAGTCGGTAAGTTTCTTTCCAAGAGACAGATTAAATTGGTTATCTGAAAGATGGCGATCGAATAAACGTTGAATCATGGTTCCATGTGTTTGAATATCTGGTACCACGATGCCGATGCGCTGATCACCTGCTGCGAGTCGCGATTGAATCCATGTGATCATTTGTTGATATTCATCTGGTTGATCGATGGCAGGATATTGAAATGAAACCGATGGCGCGCGGGCTAAGTCATAATGATACAGTTGATAACCATGATTTGTGAGGATCTGCTGAGTCGTTTGCTGTTGCGGTGTGTAATCATCGAAACAAACCCAAATGATTTTTGCAGAATGCTTTGCGAGTTGCATAGGAAAACTTGAAACATAAGATGCCAATTGCTCTGCGGTGATTGCTGCTTGCTGCGTTAATTTGGACTGAAACAAATGTTGCCATTGTTGAAACTGACGAGTCTGAGGTGTTTGGAAAAAGGCGGGATCATCGATATGAATATGCCAATATTGGCAGCGCTTCCATGCATCTTGAATTTCATTGACTAAGCCATCGCTGCAAGGATAACTTGATTGTTTTTGGATAATCTGCTGCCAGAGATGGCGTTGTTGATGATTGGAGAGCAAGAGCGGATGGTCAAGGCTAGGTACTCGATGTCTAATTTGATTGAACCAATGCTCTAAAAAATGTTGATAAGAAAAACATAGGGGTTTGGGAATGGTTTTAAGTTTTTCTGTGACGGATTGTCCGTAATCGTTTAATAACTGGCGACTTAAGCGATTATTGGGTGTCACTATGATAGCACCTTGGGACATGTAGGCTAATAACGTTATTTTATCGTTTATTTTTTCCATTCGTTCTACCGCGTATCTCTTGTGAAAAATAAGTTCTCCCAGTACCATTATACTTTGCATCGTTATAATAACAAACCGAGTGAAATATGTTTAAGGGAAGTATTGTTGCCGTATTGACTCCCATGCTAAATGATGAAGTGGATATCATTCGTTTACGTGATTTGGTTGAGTTTCACATTCAGGAAGGCACCCATGGTATCGTTGCTGCAGGTACGACTGGTGAATCGGGCACCTTAACTGATCAAGAAAAATTACTGGTGATTAAAACGGTCGTTGATCAAGCAAAAGAGCGGATTCCGGTGATCGCAGCAACAGCGGCGAATGCAACCAAACACTGTATCGAGCTAACCCAATATGCCATGTCTGCAGGCGCACACGCCGCGTTAATTATGACACCTGCCTACATTAAACCGACGCAAGAAGGATTATACCACCATTATCGTCAGGTAGCGGAGGCGGCAGCTATTCCGATTATTTTGTATAATGTACCGAGTCGAACCGCATGTGATTTATTACCAGAAACGGTGCACAAATTGGCGGGTATTTCTAACATTGTTGGTATTAAAGAAGCAACAGGAGATTTGTCACGTTTACAACAACTTTTAAGCACAGACGCTGAAACCAGCTTGGATGTGTTTAGCGGTGATGATTTGACAGCTGCGGATTGGTTATTGCATGGTGCCAAAGGTGTGATTTCCGTCACAGCAAATGTTGCACCAAGAATGATGGCAAAGTTATGTGACGCGGGTCTTGACCAAGATGAGACAACGTGTCTTGAAATTCAAGCGCGATTGATGGGTTTGCATCGGATGATGTTTATCGAAACAAATCCTATCCCAGTGAAATGGGCAGCATTCAAAATGGGGCTAACAAATGACGAGATTCGGTTACCCTTGACACATTTATCGCGTCAATATCGTGATGAATTGGAACGAACTTTACACGAATTATTTGAGAGGTTGTCGTGGTGAAAAAAATAGGATTGGTGATAGCCTTGGTCGGTTTATCAACGTCATGCTCTGTTTTCAACAAAACAGAGTTTGCTAGCTCTGATAAACAACAGTACTTGGGCAGTCGAAATGGTGCGCCCCTCATGGTCAGGCCACCGTTGACGTCGGCCAATATCAGTGACTTTTATAATTTGCCGGCTCAAAATCAAAATGCTCGAATCAGTATTACCCCTCCCAAATGAATAAGAGGTAAAAATGGATATAAAAAAAACGGAATTGTCTATTATTGAGGCTATATCGAGTCGTTTGGTTGAGGCGCAACGAGAAATTCGCATTTTAGATCAAGTGAAGTGGGATGAACGGATTAAACAAGAGTTTTTTCGGCATAAAAATAAACGTTTACCTCTGGTGGATGCAAGTTATTATGAAAAAAGGCCCTTGCCATATGATGTGACAGAAAAGATTGAGGAATTTCACGGGATTTTACGCGATACTCAAAATCAACTGGGAGAATATTCGCCGGTGACACGTTTGATTAAACGGCAATGTGAAGAGTATATCCGTGCAGTGCAAATGTTGAGCGTACGCGGCACCCCGCTTTTTGTAGATTTATCTAAGGAATTATACGGTAGTCCAAATGATGTATTCTATGTTGGAGGACCGCGGTTATCTGAAATGGGGCTGTTATTATTTGATGTACTGACTCAGTTGGATGTGCAATTGGAGTCAGATGTCGATCTTGAGCTGTACCATCCCAAAGAAGCACAAAAGATTTTACAATCTCGATTAAATGATTTCTTTAAACAGGATCAAGTCAAAGTGATCATTACTGATGATATGATTGCCGACGCAGCTGCCGGTGCTGATTCTATCAAATTAAGTAGCAAAGCCATGTTTACACAACGCGATCTAAAATATTTAGAGGTTCATGAAGGGTGGGTGCATTTGGGTACAACACTCAATGGAAGTTTGCAACCGCACTGCTTTTTCTTGTCTAAAGGCGCGCCGTCTTGCAGCGTTATTCAGGAAGGCCTGGCGGTGATGACTGAAGTGGTTACTTTTTCATCTTATCCTGCCCGAATGCGCAAAATTACCAATCGTGTTATTGCGATTGACAAAGTCATGCAAGGGGCGAATTTTTTAGATATCTATCACTATTATCTTAGCTGTGGTTTAACCGAGATAGATAGTTATAATCAGAGTGTAAGAGTTTTCCGTGGAAGTATACCTACAGGCGGTCCTTTTACCAAAGATTTATCTTATGCCAAGGGATTTGTTCTTATTTACAATTTTATTTGTTACGCGATCAGTATGCATCGCATCGATGCAGTTCCTTTGTTGTTTTCTGGAAAATTAACGTTAGATGATTTGCCATTGCTGATGGAGTTAAAAGCAGAAGGTTTACTGGCTGCACCACGGTATTTACCCCCGCAATTCCAAGATTTATCTGCCATCAGTGTTTGGCTCAGTTTTTCACTCTATCTAAATAAATTTGATTTCACTGAAATTCAACGCAATTTTCGTTTTTTATTGAGTTAATTCTTTGTTCAATTCGAGCCTTCCAGTTAAATTCAAAATCCACCCATTTTCTGCTATAATAACATGAAGCCTCACTCCCAAGTATCAGGAGATCCTTCTCTGCGGTCAAGATGACGTGTGTAATACCTGATGGACCCAATGATGCTGGGGCCATCAGGATGACCTCGCATCGGGAGTTACCCTTCAACCTGATATTGGACGGTGAACATGCCACTTACAGCTAAAAATCAAGAACTATTCATCAATATACAGCAAATAAATATCAATGATGCTCCCAATATAGCCATGTACAAAGCTAGACTGCAAGATTTGATATCAGGTCTTGGTGAGCATCAGCTAAACTTGACAAAGGCGTCTGATTTTCTAGCCCGTGCCAATAATAGTTATCCAGTCTTTACCCGCAACCTCTTGGGTAATAATGAAGTAATTACTGCTGGTGGTCCGCCTTCTGCTGTAGAGATATTTAATATAGCAAGGCACACCCTCTTTCTATTAAACCAAGTAGAAGAAATAAATAAAATTAAATATGAGAGCCTTACGCCAGAAAAAGAAGGTTTTTTGATAGAACTCAGTAGTCTTGATACAGGTAATCCTAGAACCGCAAATGTATTAATCACTCACCTCAGGGGTGCGGACTATAATCTATTTTCTATAACGAATATTGAACATTTAAAAAAGATGGCTCAAGACAAGCTAGAGCAAATCCAGATCGCCAGGATAGCTGAGCAGGACAAGCAAAAAGATGAATTGAATCGGATGCTCACAGCAGCAAGAGAGAAATGTGGACAGTTTCATGACAGGGCCAACTTGTTGCATGAAAATTTTACAAGTGATGTATTTCCTCAGCTTAGTACAAGTAAAAATGCGGCTGATTTAGCCCAGAACCATAGTGAGGCGGTCTATAATCAGGATAGAAAAAACACTCGTTTAAAAAAGCAAGTTGAGCTTGATACGCGAGCTGTTGCCATGATTGAAGAAGCGCAAAATTTAGCCCGCCAAATGCGAGATCGACTGGAACATCGGGTTTTAGAGCGGAGTACCGCTAAATACAGTGAATGGGATGCTAAATTAGATGCACTCAGTATCAAGGTAAATGATGCCGGATACAATCCATACGATATAAACAATAAAAAGATTGGTATTCAGCAAGATCTGCGTGAAGTAAAAACTTTGTGTGCTCAAATTGATGAACTTTCAGCGGATCTTGATAGGGCCAAAGAGTTGGTTAGGGTCTGTCAATTAATTGCAACGAATCCATCAGCTAATCATGGTGATCTCATGAAACCAGCGAATTGTCTCATTAAAATTCGTGCGTTGACTGATACCACTGATTATTTTCAAGAAAAAATTGTTCGCAGCGGAACCATCGATGATCGGGCTACAGCACATGGTTTAGAGGGGCAAGTTGTCTATCGAGGGGTTTATCTTCAAAAAGGTGATGTGAAGCGAACTATCAGCAATGATGAGAAAATCTGTATTGAGCAATATCATACCGGGCTGATAATCGATCGTTGTGGTGCAGAAGGGCGAGTTAAGTTTGTTGATCTTACCCCTGAACAGCAAGAGTTATCTGCCATGGAATTTGCAAAAGCGCTATTACTTGATTATAAACCAGGTAGTAAAGAGCCGATTACACTCAATGGTGGGCCTGAGCACGCTAAACAAGCATCCATGGTTCATGCCGCATTGTTACTGCTCACTGCGCCAGAAAAAGATAATGAAGATTACATTAAGTTTAATCCAAAACTCATTAAAGTGAATGTTCAAGGTGCTGAAAAGCCAACTTATTTGTTTAAATGGCAAAATACGTTTATAAAAGAACATATCACTCGCAATGATGCAGCGGTGGCAGGGGACAAAAAAGATCTAACTCAAGTGTGGGTAGAAAAATACAAGCAAGCAACGACAGTCCCACCTTCTAAATCTGATGTAGGGGAGAGTCATTTAAGGTGTGTAAATAGCGCGGGAGAAAATTTTTTAACGCTGTAAAACTTAACTTCATGCTCAATCTCTCATAGTCTCACCTCACTGTCAAAATATTTTTTAATAAAAAAATCAAAAAAATTATTGCTG
>DAIDKT010000021.1 GCA_027449905.1 Legionellales bacterium | reverse complement strand
CAAGACGATGGTTTTGATGTCAAAGCGTTTGTCTTGGTGGTCAATCGATGCCAACAGTTTGGGGGGTAGGGTAATCCATGTGATGGCATTAAAAGATATATAATTTCCCAAGCCATCGGCATCGTAACGCAATGCTTCGGGCACAATATAAAGAGTAGCGCCATTTGATAGCGAATTAAATACTTCAAATACCGACGCATCAAAAGCGATGTTAGCAAATTGCGCGCATCGTTGTTTGGTATTTAAATTAAAATACCTTTGTTGATTGAGAGTAAGGTTTACAATCCCTCGATGCTCGACCATGACCCCTTTAGGCTGCCCAGTGGTCCCTGAGGTATAAATCACATAAGCAAGGTGATTGGGCAATGCATAAGATGGCAATGCATCAGATGATTCGGTTTGATAAAAAAAGCTATCAAGGGTTACATACGGGATGCTGTCGTTGAACTGGGTACTGAGTGATGTTTGGGTGAGTAAGAGTTTGGTTTTGGTATCCATCAAGATATATTGAATACGGGCATTCGGGTATTCTGGGTCTATTGGCACATAGGCAGCGCCTGCTTTTAAGATAGCAAGGATTGCGATAACCATGTCAAGCCCACGTTCGACACACAAGGCAATCAAGGTATCAGGTGTGAGTTCGATACCATGTTCTTGGTAATGACGACGAAGATAACGCGCCAATTGGTTTGAGCGTTCATCGAGTTCCAAATAAGTTAATTCAATATCCTCATAGACCAAGGCGATGTATTGAGGTGTTTTTGCGACTTGTTCCGCAAAGAGGGCATGAATGGTTTTATCATGCGGGAATGGGTGCTCGGTTTGATTCCAGTCATAAATGAGTTGTTGGTACTCGGTGGGCAATAGAGTAGGGCTTAACGAGTTTTTTTCATGCAGCAGGGATTCTAAATAATAGACGATATAGTCGAGTAAGCGAGAGCTGGTTTCAGGGTCAATAAAAGTGGATGAAGCGTGAATGGTTAGTTTAAATGAGGTATCTATTTGTTCCACTTGTAGTGTGAACGGGATGCTTGTTTTTAGATATCGATTCGGATTGGGTTGTATCGTTTCAGCAGTGCCGGGCAGATTAGCAAATTGCATGTAGTTATAAACTACGTCAAACAGTGCATCAGAAGAATGGATATCTGACTTAATCTTGGCATAAGGATACAAGACATAGTTTTGTATACGCTGTTTTTCTAAGCGCACATATTCCATGTAACGGTGCATGTTTTTCGCGTCAAACTTATCGATACTTAACTGCAATGGCAAAATATTAATATGCAGACCAAACGCATTTTCCTCAACGAACTCCTCTAGACGGTTATTTACAATCAGGCCTAAAGTAAGCACCTCTTGATTGGTAAATCGTAAAATGACCAAGGCGAACAAGGCGAGAAAAATATTATCTGGCGTCCATCCATGTTGGTGCGCGTATGCGAGCAAGCTTGATGAAAGTGTTGGTGACAAAGTAAATTGGGTTTCTATTTGTTTTGATAGGTTGGGAATGCCTGGTTTTGCTAAGCGTAGATGAAATGGTTGTCTTTCATATGAAACCAAATAATTGAGCCAAAAATCGCGGTATTTTTTATCTTGCACCACGTCGATTTCTTTGGCTGCGAATTGCGCATAGGAAGACATTGATTGTTGCTGAATAGGGTGAATATCAGAATATGCAGCGAGCCATTCAGTCAATAAAACAGACTCACTCCAACCATCTACCATGGCATGATGACTGGCGAAGACAAAGGTAAACCCGTCTTGATTTGCCTCGGCAATCGCGATGCGGAATAATCCAGGATTTTCGGTAACAAACCCCTTTCTTCTCGCGATCTCAATCCAGGTTAACAGGTCGATATTGCTGTCAAGATACTGATAATGAGATTTTACATCGAGATGACGGTATTGAATCGCAACATATTCGTTATGTTGGTTTAAAGCAAAGGCTGTGCGCAGTAACGGATGTTTTAAAACCATCGTTTCTAATATCGCTATAAACTTTGTCTCATCAAAAGAACCTGGTAAACGATAAATAACCACATTGTAATTAAGGCCTTCATCTGGCTCTTTGTATGATTCAAATAACAACCCCATTTGCAATGAGCTCACTGGGTAAATATCTTCCACCTGGCTCGAGTTAGCTTGCGACAAGCCCAAGACAAAAGATTTTGTTTCATCAGAAATTAATTGATAAGGTGTGTATGGTTTGACAACTTGCGGCGATTCGTTGATTAGCTCGGTAATGTGGGCGGCCAAATCACTAAGAACAGCATACCTAGATAAATCACTGGCTTTCAAAATAACACCTAATCGTGTTTTGACAGCGATAATCACGGGATGAATTAATAACGAGTGGCCACCAAGCTTGACAAAATGGTCAGTGACACTGATGTCGCTTTTATGAAATATATGTGACCAGATTGCCACCAGTTCATATTCAATTTTATTTTTTGGATTGATGACCACGCGTGGTATTCGCATTTTGCTCAAAAGAGCGGCGCGGTCCATCTTGCCATTTCTTGTCAGCGTAAAATTTTCTTCAATTTGATAGCGATTAGGGCACATGTAATGTGGTAATTTTTTTTGAAGATAGGGGGCTAGGATTTCATCTATATTCTCTGGGCGGTTGATTGCAGATGACAAAACCACAAAGGCCACCAACTCAGGGTCTTGGTAGAAAACCGCGCACTGTTTAATCAATGGGTGTTTTAACAGTTGGGATTCTATTTCACCCAACTCAATTCTAAACCCACGGATTTTGACTTGAAAATCATTGCGGCCGATGTATTCTAGATTGCCATCAGGCAGCCAGCGGACCAAATCCCCGGTTTTATATAAACGGGTAAAACCTTTTGCGATATCATCTTCACTTGCAAAGGGATTATTGATAAATCGCTCATCGGTTAATTCGGCTTGATTTAAATACCCGCGGGCAAGGCCCGCACCACCGATGTAGAGTTCGCCGATGACGCCGAGTGGGACGGAGTTTAGGGTTTTATCGAGGACGTAGGCGTGGCTATTGTGAATGGGGCGACCGATGGTTGCGCTTGAATCCCCTGGTTGATATTGATGAAAGGTTGCAAAAACAGTGCATTCAGTTGGCCCATAGCCGTTTATGAATCGTCTATTTTTGTGCCAAGTATCAACGAGGGCTTGTGAACCCGGTTCTCCTGCAATCATTAAAACCGCGAGCATATCGAATTTGGTGGGGTTCATCAAAGCCAATAAAGCAGGGGGTATACATGCCGTGGTGATTTGATGCTTGATAAAATAATCAGTAATCAAATCAGCATCCTGCCGTGAGGCTTCTGCCATGATACATAATTTAGCGCCGACCAGCAGTGCTGAAAAGATATCCCATAATGAAACATCAAAAACGAACGAAGCATAACCCAATACCACGTTCTTTTTATTTAGCTGAAAATAATCGATGTGGTTACTGATTAAATTGACTAAACCTCGATGCTCGACCATGACCCCTTTTGGTTGCCCGGTGGTTCCTGAGGTATAAATCACATAAGCAAGGTGATTGGGTAATGCATAAGAAGGCAATGCATCACATGATTCGGTTTGATAAAAGAGTGTATCAAGTGTTACATACGGGATGCTGTCGTTGAACTGGTTACTGAGTGATGTTTGGGTGAGTAAGAGTTTGGTTTTGGTATCCATCAAGATATATTGAATACGGGCATTCGGGTATTCTGGGTCTATTGGCACATAGGCAGCGCCTGCTTTTAAGATGGCAAGGATTGCGATAACCATGTCAAGCCCACGTTCGACACACAAGGCAATCAAGGTGTCCGGTGTGAGTTCGATGCCATGTTCTTGGTAATGACGACGAAGATAACGCGCTAATTGGTTTGAGCGTTCATCAAGTTCTACATAAGTTAACTTAATATCTTCATAGACCAAGGCAATTTGCTGCGGTGTTCGTGCTACTTGTTCACGAAAAAGCGTATAGATAGTTTTATTCGTTTCATGGAGCCGTGTTTCCGATTCGAGGCTATTGAATGTGGAGGTGGTGGTTTGTGTGGTTTCATGTATATCTAAATCATCCGTTACTGTCATAAGGCTTAACTCCATGTACATCCATTTCATGCCTACAATTCACTGCAGCAGTGACAAGGCACTAGCAGTCAGTTCATTCTGGTTATTGCAGGAATAACCTATTTTTAAAAGATAAAAATCTAGCGACTCCTCAGGCTGTTGAAAACACGTTAGTTCATTCTATTGATGATGAGCAAACATTATCTTGAACGAAATAAAGCCCCCCCTGAGTTCAGCTAATATCCTGAACAGCTTGATATCCTTCGTTTAAGATGATCTGCCCGAGGAGTAGAAGAAGTCGATAAACAACAGGTCTGAGAGTTTATAAAAAATAAATAAAAATTACTAGTTCCGTGCATCTAACTATTTCGTCCATATATTGTTCTATACTTCTGTTGATTGCTTTTTTTTCGTTATAATGATTTTTTTGGGAGATAGTCATGGGAAACCTTCATAAAAGTAGTCTGAATGATAATAGAAGTAATTCTCAAAAAACCAGACCGACAAAAGAAGAACAATTTAGTAGCAAAAAAATTAAAAATGAGCCTTCCAAAGATCCGAAGGATGTGGACCATGACAGCCAAGGAAGACCCAATAGTCCTTTTAGTTGAAATTTCCAATCCAGCTTTTTACGGTATTATAATTATTGGAAGGGTCTGTTGATAATTCATCATCTGAAATCCGATTCATCGCTGCGTGGAGATCTGACATGTCAACAGATCTTAGCTTTTATCCCAGATAAACGTATCTACATTAGCTCAATGATTGTTATCTTTCCTCTTGCTGTTTGTTATGATCAATCAGTGTTAAACGACCTACTATAGTTCTAGGCTTTAAAATAGAACCTGGAGCCAGAACTGCATTTGCTCCTATTTTACATTCATCCCCTAATATTGCCCCAAATTTATCAACACCAGTTATTATTTTTTTCTGGTCAACAACACAAATAATTTCTTTATTCGTTAACTCATTTTGATAATTTGCAATAATGGCCCCAGCTTCAATATTTACATTCCTGCCGATGATGGAGTCACCAATAAAATTAAAGTGTGCTGCTTTACTTCCTTTCAAAATAAGTGAGGATTTTATTTCACAAGCCGGTCCAATGATGACTTCTGGCTCTAGCCAAACTCCGCCCCTTAAATATGCGTAAGATGCAATAAAACAATTTGGGCCGATAACATAAGGTGATTTTAATATGGCCCCAGATTCTATAGTGGCAGTACGATGGACTGCATTACCATCACTAATCACATACTCATCAGACAAGTTTTTAATTAATTTAGAAATAATTGTGGGTAATTCTGTTGGTATTATCCAAGGGTTCAATGAGATAATTGCTGAGGGAATAGCAGATAAATAATCAGATAGCTGAATCATCGAGATTGTACCCTTTATTGAATCAAACAAATTGTATCATTGAACATGCGATTTAGCTGGTTTATAGGGATAAAACTCATCTAAATTTGTCCAACCCCTTCCCTAAAGACCCCAACAAAATCGCCGCGATTTAGGACTGCTTCCTTTGATACCTGCTCGATTGAGAGTGAGGGTTTGGCAGTCAACATCATTTTGTTGGGTATCTATCGGCACAGCCGTAAGCAGGAAATCTGACTGACTCGATTTGGTAATGCTTAATATATACCATCTTTCATCAGAAAGCGAACTACTGCGGACATCGCTTATACGACCGGTACCAATGGTTGATTTTTCATAACTCTGATGTGCAGCAAAATAGTCTTCCATGCGATTTGCTAAATCAAATAATGCGGTTTGGCCGTCCACACGATGCAGGCGATAAATGTGTTGTTGGTAGCTTGGGTAGGATAGGCAGATTAATAAACTCATAATTAAAATAACCACCATGAGTTCAATTAATGAAAATCCGTCACTACCTGCGTTTTTATAAGTTGGTATATATTTCAAATTGCATCCAAGCTCGAACTGACATGCGATCTGTGCTAAACTATGACATTTTAATACATCAAGATTTTCATGACAACTTATTGTGGATATATCGCGTTGCTAGGTCGACCAAATGTGGGGAAATCAACCCTACTAAATCGTATCGTAGAGCATAAATTAAGCATAACTTCGCGTAAGCCGCAAACGACTCGACATCGTATTTTGGGGGTTCGCACCGAGGGAGATTTTCAATTCATTTATGTCGATACCCCAGGACTCCATCAAGGTTCAAAAAAGAGTATGAATCGAATGATGAATCAAACTGCGAGAACGGTGCTACTTGATGTCGATGTGATAGTATTTGTAATTGATGCCATGACCTGGCGTGACGAAGATGAATATGTATTGAGTTTGATAAAGCAAGTTGAAACGCCCTGTTTTTTAGCGGTCAACAAAGTAGATAAAGTGGCAGATAAAAGCCAGTTGCTGCCTTGGCTAAACGAGTTGAGTCAACGGCATCTTTTCAAGGCCATGATTCCCCTGTCGGCTAAAACCGGCTTGCAAGTCGACACCTTACAGCAGCAAATCAAACCGTTACTCCCAGAAGGCCCTCATCTTTTTCCCGATGATCAGTTGACCGATCGATCAATGCGTTTTTTATGTGCTGAATTATTAAGAGAAAAAATATTTCGATTATGTGGACAAGAGTTGCCTTATTCTACTGCGGTTGATATAGAATCTTATGACATTGAAGGTGATCTGGTTCGAATAAATGCCCTTGTTTTAGTTGACAAAGAGAGCCACAAGCGAATGATTATTGGTGACAAAGGTGCCAAATTAAAACAGATGGCAAGTCTTGCGCGGCTAGATATGGAGCAATTAATCGGTAAAAAAGTATTTTTACGTTGCTGGTGCAAAGTTAAATCTGGTTGGTCTGATAGCGAGCGTGTATTAAAAGACATGGGTTATGATTCGTGACAGAAATCAGTGTGGATGGCTGGATTATTCACAAACAATGGTCAGGTGATACCAGTGCCCGAGTGACGTTTTTTACTCGAGAGCATGGTTTGATAATTGCTTTATTTAAAGGGGGAAGGGTACCAAAAAAGCAAGCTATCTTGCAAGCATTTACGCCAATTTGGGTGTATTTGCGAGAGCGTTTAGGCTGGTATTATGTTCAAAAAGTAGAACCACTTTCATGTTCACCCTCACTAGCTAGACCACAACTTTTTGCTGGCTTGTATATCAATGAATTGTTATATCATTTACTGAAGCCGCTCGATGCCCATCCGGAGTTATATGATGCTTATGAAACAACCGTTTGCAGCATAGGGCTTCTCGATAACGCGGAGCGTCTCAATTTGAATTATCAACAGACATTCAGCCATGGTGGCTTAGAAGTCTTGTTGCGTCGCTTTGAGTGGACTTTGTTATCTACCATAGGGCACGGTTACTCTTTGACACACGATGCGCGGACACGATTACCAATTGAAGTGGGTAGCAGCTATCAGTTTGTTCCAGGCGAGGGATTGATTGCAGACGTCTCGGGGGTATTGGGTTCTCATTTGCTCGCCATAGCTCAAGATCAACTCAACACCCATGAAGTCTTACAAGTTGCAAAAAAGATGATGCGAGCTGCTGTTGATCACGCGTTGGAAGGTAAAGAACTGAAAGCTCGACGTTTGTATCAATCAGGTCGGACTCAATTAAAATAAACACAAGGTGAGCCGTTACCTGCTATAAAGCGCTGGTAACTCGAAGTATTTCAGCCAAAGACGTATCGCCTTGCAATACCCGCTTCATACCATCTTCACGAATACAGGGAGATTGGGGGCGAATGTAGCTTTCCATGGCTTGTATACTTTCATTACGATGAATCATACTTTGTATTTTTTCATCAACAACAATCAACTCATAAATACCAGTACGGCCTCGGTAACCCAAATAATTACAATGTTCACATCCGCCTGGCTCAAAGACAGTGGGGTTATTTAGTTCAATCTGCAGGAGTAACTGGTCTTCTGCACTTAATTCATGAGGAACTTTGCAATGATCGCATAGTTTTCTTACTAGTCGCTGTGCGAGCAGTCCAATGATACTCGATGATAACAAAAAAGATTCCAAGCCCATGTCATGTAATCTGGTAATCGCGCCTAGCGCACTATTGGTATGAAGGGTGGACAAGACCAAATGGCCGGTGAGGCTTGCTTGTACCGCGATTTCGGCTGTTTCTAAATCACGAATTTCTCCAATCATCACCACATCAGGATCTTGGCGTAAAATGGCTCTTAATCCTTTCGCAAAAGTCATTTTTACCTTCTGATTGACTTGAGTTTGACCAATACCAGGTAAATCATATTCAATTGGATCTTCAATGGTCAAAATATTGCGAGTGACTTGATTTAATTCGGTTAACATGGCGTAGAGTGAAGTGGTTTTACCAGAGCCTGTAGGTCCTGTAACCAACAGAATGCCATGTGGCTGAGCAATCATGTGTCTAATTTTTCGCAGCGTGTCGGCTGGCATTCCCAATAAACTTAAATCTAGTTGAGCCGCTTCCTGGTCTAAAATTCGCAAAACAATTCGTTCACCATGATTTGATGGGAGGGTTGAAACGCGCACATCGATATTATGCCCACCAATTCTCAAAGCAATGCGGCCATCTTGAGGAATCCGTTTTTCAGCAATATCGAGCTTTGCCATTACTTTAACACGAGAAATCACCAAGGGAGCAATTGCACGTTGAATTTCGAGTACTTCTTGTAAAACACCGTCCAATCGATTGCGGACTAGAACGCGATCTTCATAAGTTTCGATATGAATATCCGATGCTTTTTGTTTAATAGCTTGAGTAAATAGGGCGTTGATCAATCGAATAATCGGTGCGTCATCCTGCGTGTCCAATAAATCTTCGCTGGTTGGCAATTGGCCAGCAAGTTTCATGAGGTCATCATCTTCCTCCATGCTTTCGGTGGCCTCTAGAATCGCCGATTGTGATTGATAAAAGTGGGCTAAATGTTTTTGAAAGGTTTTGGGATCGACTTCTACGAGATGCAATTTGCATTGCAAAATGCGGTAGACTTCGGCTAAAGTTTGAAGTCTGACTGATGGTAAGTGATAAATAATTGATGCAGCTCCGGCGTCGATTTCGGTCGCGACCACGCCATATTTTTTTGCAAACAAATAAGGGAGTCGTTTAGTTTGGTGGCCAGTTTCCATAGTCATTATTTAGTAACATGGGTTGATTGGGAAGAACCATGACAAAAGGGTTTTGGCAATTTTGATGAATGCCAGGCTGGCACAATCGTATTGCGATCCGTTTTATTATATTCTTCTTGCGAACGAACAATGTCGAGTTCATCCTGGCGAAGATGATTGTATTTACTACCCGTGACCTCAAGACCTTGTCTTTCTGTTCTGAGAATATGGGGGCGGATAAATACCATCAAAACTTTCTTTGCACGGTTACTGATATTGCGCTGGAATAAACGACCCACACCGGGAATATCGCCAAGGATCGGTAAGCGATCATTGTCATCGATCACACTATCTTGGGCTAGCCCACCCAGAACAATGATATCACCGCTTTCAACATGCACAGATGTCACAATGGCGCTGATATTAAACGTAGGTGTGGTACCTGGATTAGCGGTATCGACGGTATCTAAAGTATCATTTCCCTGATCAATTTGCATTTGAATGCCTTTACCGCGAGTAATTTGTGGTCTGACATATAGATGCAGGGCCACATTGACGCGATCAAAGGTGGTGTAAGGGCTGGCGGTGGTCGTTGCATTCGCATTATTAGGATAAGACGAAGAGGCAACAGAAACCTGTTTACCAATTAAAATTTTAGCTTGACGATTATCTAAAACAACCACAGAGGGCGTCGATAAAATATTTGCTTTATGCTGCTTGGCCAGCGCATAAATTTGTGCTTGAAATTGGGCAATGGTGGTTTTCGAATTTAAAATAGCAAACCCGGGACGAAAAGTATTGGGATCTTTGGTTTTTTGATCGATACTTCCCCATTCAACGCCGAGATCTTTAAAATCGTTCTCGTTAATTTCCGCAACCAATGCCTCGATTAATAATTGCGCTGGTTTGATGTCTAATTGACTGATCACCGATTTCAACATGCGAATCAAGGATGATGGGGCGTTGATGATGATAGAATTGGTATTGGGTTCTGCAATAATTTGTACGGTGGGTTTTGTGGTGCCCTCATTTTGAGTATTCGAGCTAGCGGTGGTTGTATTATCTGGGTTTGAATTATTGTTACCAGCCGGCAAGGGTGCAGCATTGGGGTTGCCGGTGGGGCCTTGAATTAAACTGGCCATGTTGGAGGCTGGATTGGTACTATCCAATGCGGGTCTTGTAATGGTCCCAATCGTTGTCCCTACAATACCGCTGAAACTGGCTTGCGCGATGCCAGCTAAAATAGGAACAAGATCTTCGGCACGTAAATAATTCAAATAAATCACTTTGGTATTGCTGTTGGTAGAATTGGGATTACCTTGGTCAAGTTGTAAAATCAGCAACCGTAAACGAATGCGATCGGTTTTATTGCCACTAATTAAAATAGAATTACTGCGATCATCTGCTGCCAGCATGCTTTGATTACGTTGATTTGCTCCGAGTTGTGTTTTAACTAAATCTTTTAATGTATTGGCTACATCCATTGCTAACGCGTGCTGAAGCGGGACCACATCGATACCGCTGGCTGAAGAGCTGTCTACTTGTCTGATGATTTCTGCCAACTGTCTAATATTGCTGGCACGACCGGACAAAATCAGCATGTTAGAAGGGCCATAGGCCGATACACTGCTCCATTGCGGCATTAAGGGGCGCAATACTGGAACTAATTGCTCAGCTGGCACATATTGAATAGGAATAACTTGTACCATCATTTCGTCACCATTGGGATGGGGTAACATCCGATTGGAGGGATCTGGTGAAATGGTTCGTGCGTCAATATTTGGTACAATTTTAGTAACATGTCCACTTGGGATGGCTGCAAAACCGGATATTTGTAATACGGATAAAAACACCTGGTATAATTCTTTATCGGTAATGGGGGTTGCTGAAACAATTGATATTTTACCTTGCACCCGAGGATCAACAAGAAAGTTCAGCCCGGTGATACTAGAAACTTCGGCTATGACCGCACGAATGTCGGCATTACGCAGATTCCATATTTTCGCAGGTTGTTTTTCATATTGGTTCGTTCGCACTTTGATGTTTGTTTGCGTTGTATCTTGTGTGGCGGCAACGGGTTGCGGATCTACTAATTTTTTTTGCAGGTCTTGAGCAAGGGCATAATCTGATAGTGGGCCTATTTGTACCAGGTATATTCCTTTGTCTACCAAGTGGTCTATTTTGACTGTTTGTTGGACGGAGTCAGCGATCTTTTTTTGCATTTCTTCTGCATTTTTTTGACGTGTATAAGCACCAACTTGAACCAAATAAGCAGGGTTTCCATTTAGCGTGGTTGTAATAATACCAACATCCTCAGCACAAGCACTGAACGATAGCCAGAAAAGCAGGATATATTTAAGCAGAGTTTGCATCAAACGACTATTAACTCCATCTTTAACTGAGGCCATGAAGTTACATCATACCGAATATTAGGGTCTGTTGACAATTCATCTTCTGAAAAGGGTGCAACTCTTTTTAATCGAAAAGATAAACATGTTAACTATGAATTTAAACACCGCGCCAGAGCGCGGTGCCTAGAAGACCAGGGATAATCGCCGTTGCTTTGATACGTTTTAAACCCAACGATTTCTATATTAGGTTGAGAACTTATAGCCCAAACCAAAAGTAAAGGTTTGAATGTCTGGTGAAATGAAGTGGTTGGTAGATGCACTTCGATAACCTGGTACAAAGCCATATTGAAAGTTCAGCATATAATTTTTTAGTGAAGTGTATTGGAAGCCAAATGCTAAAATCGGATTCCAGAAGTTCGAGCTATCACTGGTATAAACGGTTGGTGAACTGACCAAAGAAGCCGCAATGGGGACGTTAGTGTGATTGTAAGTGTAGGCGGCTCCCAATTTACCAAACGCATTAAGCTCGGGAGAGAAAATTGGTATCATCCCTTTGACTGCAATATAACCAAGCCCTGAGTTTATGTTGATTTGCAGACCTTCTTGGAGGGTAAATGTTGTTGCTGCGACAGTCAGATTGACAGTTTTATATCGATTATAACTTGCTTTGGGGATATACAGCCAACCACCTTCTACCGCTAAATAACGTGCAAATTGATATCCAATATCAGCACCGCCAATTGCTCCACCATTGATATTGGATAACTTTCTCAATACCCCCAACTGATTTTCTAAACCAGGGGTTGGTGTTCTGTCATTTATCCAAGGATGATATGCGTAACCAACATTGCCTTCCACATAGATGCCGCGATATGGAAGTGGCTCTGCATCTCCTAAGGTACCAGCGTAACCGGATGAAATAAAAATGCCACTTAATAAAAATGTACACATAATCCGTTGCTGTAACATTTACAATCTCCTTCATTTATAAATTTAGATGGGTCTAGGGTCTGTAGGCCATAGATTTTCTGAAACCGGAAGACTGACGACATTAAAATTGTTATCAACCCCAGTCCTGTCAACATACCCTAAAAATCACTTTGGTGACATAGATAGTCTCAACCAGATTTTTTTAGAGTGAGTCGACGATACTGTGATTTCAAGCGGATCTCAGCATTTATCCTATAATAATTTTAAGGGCTGGGCAAGGCTTAGTTCAAGAATGCCAAGGCTGTCCGATCATTTAGACGGATCTTTTAAACTCGACTTTATGAAATTTCTAATTCTCGCGTAACTCCCCAGCATCCTGAAGTCGAGTTAAAATAAAGTAGCACATCTTTATCCCTTGACTGCCAAAAGTCCCGCAAATGGGAAAGAACCTTATAAGAAAAATTAATCGGATAGATAGTCATGAGTGAGAATAAGCCGAAATCCTGTTGCTTTACTTTGCATATAGCCAACATGAAGCTTTAAAAGCTCAGAAGATGATTTAACTAGTTCCATTAGGGAAAATGTCTTGGAATGCGTCCTGGGGTTTTTATCATAAGTCATTTATTTTATTGGTGGCTATGGGTAGACTCGAACTACCGACCTCAGCATTATGAGTGCCGCGCTCTAACCGGCTGAGCTACATAGCCACAAGGGCGTGATTTTGTCTTTTTTGTTGGGTATTGTCAAGCTTTTTGCAAAGTCAGGTGCAACGCTGGTATAAAAAGATAAAATAAACGTAGGTTGGGCCTTGTCCGAACCTGTAGTTGGCAAAAGGTGACAACTTGACATCAGTTTGTCATTTGCCTATTAGGGATTTGCACCCGACGGTCAAAAGGAATTCCCGCTCTGAAAGATTAGGGCGTGTTGACAATTCAGATCTCTACGTCCCGCGAC
>DAIDKT010000020.1 GCA_027449905.1 Legionellales bacterium | reverse complement strand
TGGCATTGCCGATTAAATCATCTAACATTTCATCACTGATGTTCATAACCATAAATCCTTGTTCAAAAACGGTACTCCTTAGCTTGTGCATCAGAATACCTGATTATGGCTATTTACACACTTAAAATGACAGGCCCAAATCGACGGTACTTTCGTGGCTAAACACCATGGTTGTCCCAAGTACGATAATATAAGAAAACATCAAGTGAATAAAACTTTTGATTTTAATGTGTGTAGTCTCTTCTGTGTTTAACCCAAGATGACCAAATAAAACATGCTCCAATTCATGCACAGTCGCCATTTCATCAGTCGCGAAATTTCCACGGGCTCGCTGCTTTAGATCATGTCCTTCTATCGCAAATTTCACTAAAGCACGAAGGATGTCATCTGCATCACCAAAAATTTCCAGCTCCTTCAAAATATGTATCACTCGTGTTTTGATTTCTTCCGCATGATTAATGGTATGATGAGATAAAGTTTTTTCTCTAGATTGACTAATAATGTGTGGGAGGAGCATTTTTCTTGAAAGAAGAATCGCATCCTTCACTAAGTTAATATCTAAGTGTTGGCAAACGAAAGCGTAGATCTCCGGATCTAAATGCTGCTGAAGTCGAAAAATATTGATGACAACGTCAATGTGATGGCTCTTTAAATCAATTTTTCTGGCGTTTTTTGATATGGTATCCGTTAGTTGATGATAATGCAAAGTGCTGCGATCGGATAATTCCTGCAGAAATTCTAAGGATTCATCGCTTAACAACATAAAGGTCTTAGTAGAAATCATAAAATTCAACGCCTGACAAAACCATGTTTTCGATTTATAGGACAATGATTCCAAATAACTTGAAAGACCAATGAGGGTATCGACGGGTAATTTTCTCGCATCATTAAGAAAGCAGTCAATTTGCAATGGTAGTAAAAAATTGGGATCCTCCGACAACATTATTTTTAATCCCAATATCTGAATATTATGTTGATAGACCTCTGAAGCCGGATTCATCAATGACAAGTTTGGAGCTTCTCGTTGACTCCTATTCCTCAAGCAACAGGAAAAAAAACTATATATAGTACTACCGTCCATATTTTATCCTAATGATTAGGCAACGCCCCTAAAGTTATTGCCGGGCTGTAAAAGCGATAAATTGACTAAAAAATACGTTCGGGTGCGCTAAAAAAAATGCGAGATGATCACGTTGAGCGACCACCTCGCAAAAGGAAACAGCAGAACATCTAAGCGCGACCAGTTTTAAGCGTTTATTTTTTAGTAGTCGCTTTTTTGGGAACAACGACATGGTCTTTTTTATGGGGGGTTGTTGAACAAGTTGTAGATATTGTTTCATCACAACAACCATGTTCGCCATGACTACAATGTGTGTGGCCCCAATGTTTATGAAAGCAAAAAACCAAACCAACTATAAACAGACCAAAAATACCGATCCCGCTAAATGTCAGCAACGTGAGAACCGTTGCCACAACAAGAAACAGTATCCCCAATATTTGACACCAGTGTGATGTACAACACACGTCGGTCTTGTTCGCTTTACTTTTTTGCATTTTAATCCTCCATGAATTATAGCCTGACGTAATTAAGGATAGACCAATTTTGTAAAAATAGATACAGCACCCCTATTCCCTAACAACGAGCTGTCTTTGCTCACCAAGACCAGTGATAGTGAGCTCAACTAGATCACCGGGTTTTAAAAAACTATCACCCCATGCTTTTGCACTGCCAGGTGCTGAACCCATAGAAATGATATCTCCGGGATGAAGCGTAAAATATTGACTCAAGAAACTAACAATTTTTTCATCATTGTAAACATAGTCCTCTGTCTTAAAGTCCTGGCGGAGCTCACCGTTGATCGATAATTTAATATGCAAATTACGTGAGTCATCAACTTCATCCTTGGTAACCAAGTAAGGTCCAATGCGAGCTGCACCATCAAAACATTTACCTTTCGTAAACTGCTTGTCAAATGTTTCAAACTGTAAATAGCGATCGGACAGATCATTACTACACGCATAACCTAAAATATAATTACTAGCTTCATGCAGCGGAATATACTTGCCTTTTTTTCCAATGATGATCGCAAGTTCAGCTTCCCAGTCTAACTTTTTCGTAGACCTTGTATACACAATTGGATCATAAGGCCCCATGATCACGCTACTCGGTTTCATAAAAACAATGGGTTCAGAAATTGTCTGGGGAGCAATCCCCATTTCCTTGGCATGTTGCAATGAATTATACCCAATAAAAATGGCTTTACCCACCTCGCCAACACAAGCGCCTATTCTAGTCGCAGGAGAAACCACAGGAAGGGTCTGTAAATTTAATTTTCTTAAGTCACTTAATAAATCAACATCTGCTAAATATTTTGGCGTAAGATCGAGGATATATTTAGAAAGATCACGAACATGTCCTTCTGAATCAACAATACCAGCATTCTCTTGCCCAAACAAACCATGTCGTACTAATTTCATTTTTTTGATTCATCAACATTTTCAATTGGTGCTTTGTCAGCTGGTTTTTCAACTTTTGTTTCACTGATGTCACCCGTTGCCTTGTGCGCAACAACTGTTTCAACCGGTTTAGCCTCTTCAGATGGTTTGGTCACAGTCTCGCCTGCATCTGTTGATACCCGCTTGGACTTATATTCTTCTATAATTTGAGCAATACTTTTCTTTACATCGTTTAAAAACTTACCTGCAATTGAACCAATTTCGTTCAAATCAGGCAACTTTGACTTGTTGTCAGACATTTTATACTCCTTATTATGGGTTATACACAATCCTGTGATTAGATATCAGTATAGTCTGAGTTGAACAAAATAAACAAGTAACGTAACGACTCACTCAACTTTTGGGAGAGGCTTCTGGCAATGTGTTTCCATCTAATATTTTGATCTGCTCCATCACTTTTGGAGTAAAAATGGACAAACACTCTATCATTGGATCGAAATAAGGATATAAGATTGAATTACACCGGATCGCTTGAGGGGTAATAATGGATGTCATCTGAGTTACCAGGATTAAGAGAGACACAATAAACACTCCTCGCAAAAACCCAAAAATCAATCCCAATAGTCTATCAGTACCAGAGAGTCCGGTAGAATGCAAAATAAGACGTACGATAGCATTGATGATACTACCAAAAATGATCGTCACTAACACAATCAGAACGACCGCGACAATTTTTTGTAAAACAGGATCGTGGATATAATGACCCAGCCAGATAGCAACTATTTGGTAATAATTAAACGCCAACCAAATACCAACGACCCAACTCGCTAAAGCGATAAGTTCTTTTACAAATCCCCTCACCAACCCAGTGGTAACTGATAAAATGAGTAGACCGACAATCAGAACATCAACCCAACACCAAGTAGGCATGTAAAAACCCTCCAACCTGAGTTAAACATGATCGGTGCATGTTAGAAGACCTAACCAACTTTAACAATCAGACCATTTAGCTGCATATTGTTAGCTAATTTTTTTTGCAAATCAACCGCTTGTGCTCGTTGATTCACCTGCCCAACAACCACCTGATACAACTGACCTTGTGGTCTACTGAGGGTATTATATGTCGCAATATACCCTTTCTGATGTAACTGTTGGATTAAATTGTCCGCGTTACTTTTCTGACTGAACGTTGCCACTTGAATAGAAAAACGGGGTTTCGCCACACTAACTGGTTTCACCGGTATCGCATCTATCCGACTAGGCTGTTCTACTTGAGCCACTTTGGGGGCGACCAGCGTTAGTTTCCGGGGAATACTCGCCAAAACGGAGACTTGCTTTATCTCTTGGTGAGGGTTTAAGTGTTCTGCTTTGGCAATCAGAGAATTTTGACGAACAGTCGATGGTGTTGGAATTTGCACATGAGCGACTTTCAGCTTCTTCAACATGGTGCTCTGATTAGGAATTGCAACCTGAGGCAACGCTGGTTTAACCGGTAGTTTTAAAGAAACATTGATATTCTCTTCAAGCCGCATATTCGACTTTTTCATCACCACCGGGAGAAAGATGACCGCAAATGCGAGCACCACGAGTACTCCGACAAGCCGATATTTACTGCGTTCAGATATGACTGGTTTCATGTGATACCTCCAAAATGGCGCCCACCAATAAAAATGACCCATAAACCACAATGAGGTCGCCAGGCCGAGCTGACTGCTTGGCTCGACTAAATGCAGTCTCAGGGCTTGAAAAACAAATGGGGGCCCTAGCTAACTCCGCCTGAAAAGCTGCTTGCAAATCGTTTTCATCTGCGGCTCGCCCTCCTGATAAACACGCTGGATACCAATGATGTATGATAGTTGACAAAGGTCTTATCATCCCACGCAGATCTTTGTCTTTCAATCCTGAAAATACAGCATGTATTGTTCCAGCAAAACCGTATTGTACCATAAAATCAGCCAATAATTGCACTGCTTGTGGATTATGCGCCACATCGTAGAGTATGGACACATCACCGGGTACCAGTTGCTGCCTACCCTGTATACTAACCCGTTGCATGGCTAACTTCCATTGATTTAAAGTAACAGGCAACCTGGCTGACAAAAAATCCGTGGCAATGATCGCGGCCATGGCTGCTTTATAATTTAACTTGGGTACGGGAACAGCAATTGGCACTGCATCTTTGCGCATCAAATTTAATGTTGCAGCACACACGCGATATGTATAATGTTCACCCAGACAATATAATTCAACCTGTAGTTTTTTTGCATGAGATACGACACTATTGGGTATCGCTTCATCAGCATAAATACAAGGTTTGTTTTCTCTCATAATACCGGCTTTTTCGTAACCAATTGCTTCTGTATCCTGTCCCAACAAATGTTGATGATCCAAAGCAACCGTCGTGATAATCGCTAAATCAGCATCAATGATATTTGTGGCGTCCAAACGCCCTCCTACCCCTACTTCGAGCAAGATAACATCAACAGCTGATTGCTTGAAATGTATTAAGCTGGCTAAGGTCACTACTTCAAAATAAGTTAATGATATTTGGGCCCTCACCTTTTCAATGAGGTGAAATGCTCTGCATAAAGTCCTATCGTCAATTTGCTGCTCATTCACACAAATACGCTCATTGAATGAGACTAAATGAGGGGACGTATAACTACCAACCCGATATCCAGCCGCGCAATATATGGCTTTCAAGGCCGCCATAGTCGATCCTTTTCCATTGGTTCCAGCAACGGTAATGACCGGCACCTCGATGTTTAGCAAATCTAATCGTCTCGCAACCATTTGAACATTTTCTAAACGCAATTGAATTGCTTGGGCATGACGATTTTCTAGAAAATGCAACCACTCTCTTAAACACCAATTGACGTCGGGGTTTCCCATACTAAAGGCTCAATGCCACCATTCGATGTGACAATTTAGCGATCAACTCAGCAACAACTTTTCGCATATCAGAGCGAGCTACTATCATGTCTATATGTCCATGTTCCAGTAAAAACTCACTGCGTTGAAAACCCTCTGGTAATGTTTGTCGAACTGTTTGCTCTATCACCCGCGGCCCTGCGAAACCAATTAAAGCATTTGGTTCCGCGATAATGATATCACCTAAACTTGCAAAACTAGCTGAAACGCCTCCCATGGTCGGGTCGGTTAACACAACGATAAAAGGATAACCCGCTTCGGATAACTTCGCCAAGACAGCGGATGTCTTAGCCATTTGCATGAGAGAAAACAATCCTTCTTGCATGCGCGCACCGCCGCTCGCCGTGAAACAGATGTAAGCGCGCTTTTCTGCTCTTGCAGCTAATGCCCCACGCGCGAATTTTTCTCCTACCGTGGCACCCATTGAACCACCCATAAAATTGAATTCAAACGCGCTGACGATAACAGGTTGTTGACAAAGCGTTCCACGAACAACCACCAGTGCCTCTTTCTCACCCGTTTGTTTTTGGGCTTGCGCGATTCTATCTTTGTATTTCTTAGAATCACGAAATTTAAGTCGATCGACAGGCTCTAGGTCGGGAGCAATTTCATCTTGGCCCGACTCATCTAAAAATTGTGCTATTCTTGTACGAGCAGACAGACGATGATGGTGGTTGCATTTGGAGCAAACCGAAAGATTTTTTTCCAACTCAATTTTATAAAGTACCTCATTACAACCGGCACATTTAACCCACACTCCCTCCGGCACCCCTTTTTTCTGACTTGCGTCAGTTCGCACTTTAGACGGTAGTAAATTTTTCAACCAGCTCATAAATAATATCCGTAACCCACCAAATTGATCGTTATTATACCTTAATATAATGCTTTCTTGAAACACATTGGAACGAGCTCATGTTTATAAAATAAATGCCGTTATTATACAAGGGGACTTTATATCGACTTAGGGAGATATTATGATAAAAATAAAAACAATCATTGTAGTTACCAGTCTCATGTTGCTGATGATAGCTTGCGCTCGAGCGGAGACAAGGTATGGCGAATCACTATGTAAAGCCGCCGATTACACCTGTATTAAAATAAAGGAAGGAGACACTTGGGATAGTTTGTTTCCAAGCGAACAAGGGCGTGATATTGTCAAACGAGTGAATCGAATGAATATCGCTTTGCGTGCTGGCATGACAGTTGCGATTCCAAAACAACTTGATCAAATAACCATCTATGATGTCTCCCCGTTCCCCCGATATATCGAGTCGTCCGGTGAAAAAGTAATTTACATCAATCAACAAGAGTTAGCATGGGCAGCCTACAATCCCGAGGGTGAGTTGGTGTGGTGGGGCCCTATTTCGACTGGTTCTGGTCATTGTCGAAGTCCCGATGGTACTTGCTTAACACCAGCAGGTTCCTTTCGGGTTATTCGTAAACAAGATATCGATTGTATTTCAACTGTATTTCCAGTCCGTGAGGATGGAAATAATGGTGGTGCTTTCATGCCTTACTGTATGCATTTTTTTCGTGGTTATGCTTTACATGGCAGTGATGTGGTCCCAGGATACAGGGCTAGCCATGGTTGCGTTCGCATGTTTATTGAAGATGCGCAATGGCTTAATGAAGATTTTATTGAGGTCCCTGGGGCCGGTGGCTTCAAAGGTACACGAATCATTGTGAGTTCGGCGACTGGAAATTGACGCTACACTGCGCACGCGGTGTAGCTACATCAACATCGAAAACGCGCCTCTTACCCCTTGTTTATCTAAACGCGCCTTCAATTGATCCGTCATTTTTTTATTAGCAAACGGCCCGACCCTGACCAAAAAGCGTTTCTGATCTTTGTCAATAAAAACTGGCGAGGTAGAAAGCTTTGATAGTTTGTTTTTTAATTGCTCAGCTAACTGTCCCGATTCAAAAGAACCGGCTTGCAGATAATAATGCGCAATTTGTTTTTTTAACGTCAACGCTTCAATCTCCACGGGCGCTGTGCCTTGTGGAAAGATACCTAACTTTGCAGCAGCAGCATAAGACAAATCGATAATGCGATTGCTGTGAAATGGTCCCCGATCATTTACTTTGACTATGGCTTCTCGTCCATTTTTCAAATTTTTAACGCGAACATAGGTTGGTAATGGCAGTGTCTTATGGGCAGCAGTTAACGCATACATATCATAGTTTTCTCCACTCGATGTCCTTTTTGTATGAAATTTTGTGCCATACCAAGAAGCCAGACCACGTGTTCGATATCCACTCGCTGTGGTCATCACATTATAATGTTGTCCATTTACTTCATAGCTCGCGGGATTACCATAACGACTAAAAGATACATTCACCGGTTTCACATCCGGAAATGATAATGGAGCAGGACCGGGTGGCGCTCCATCTTTTTGTGTTGGAAAACCATGACTTAATCGCTTCGAGCCCTTATTCACCGCATGTCGAGCGGTTATTGCGGATTGCTTCGCACGCGGCTTGGCATGATAGGGGATATCCAAGCCAGTTTGACAACCAACCAAGATCGACACACAAGCAAATAAAACGAATGTCCATCGAAAACACGCGATTGTGGTATGCTTTCTAAAGGTCACAGCAACAACCCGATCTAATTTCAGCATAATCCTCCAGTTCAAAAACACAATCAAAATTAAACTTAGTACACGACAAAAAATTAAATGTTCATGGTTTGTCGTCCCCGCGCAGGCGGGGATCCATGCTGCTATTGGCCTCATACCAAATTCACAATAGATTCCCGCCTGCGCGGAAAAGACAACTCCATTTTTGTCGTGTACTAAGAAAATTAAATGGAAATGGTATCAGCATGATAGTATAATTTTCAAAATATTAATCACAAGTTATTAGGTATTTAAATGATCAAAAATAGATTTTTTCTCGCAAGGATTTTATTATTCATATCTTTGGCATTTCACTCAAGTTTTTTTTATGCAAATCCTTCGTCATCATTAGAACTCACCCAACCTATTGCAAACAATAACAACCCCTTAATTACCCCAGCCCCTCCCCCTCTCAATGCAAAAGCGTTTATCTTGATTGATGTGGACAGTGGTAAGATCATTGCCGAAAAAAACAGCGAGCAGCGTTTGCCACCAGCAAGCTTAACTAAAATGATGACATTATACGTTGTATCAAATGCATTAGCTAATAATCAAGTGCACTTAGATGATAATGTCCGAATTAGCCAAGAAGCATGGAAAATCGGCGGATCACGCATGTTTGTCAAGGAGGGTCAGCAAATCACGATCGAGGATCTTCTGAAGGGTGTGATTGTGGATTCAGGTAATGATGCTTGCGTAGCTTTGGCTGAACACATTGGTAGCAGTGAGTCAAGTTTTACTGAATTAATGAATAACCAAGCAAAAACACTTGGCATGGTAAATAGTCACTTTACAGATAGCACTGGACTACCTAATCCAGATCATTATACAACAGCTAAAGACTTGGCCATCCTAGGCCGTTCGTTGATAAATAATTTTCCACAATACTATCATTGGTATAAACAAAAATGGTTTACCTTTAATGGTATCCGACAACCGAATCGAAATCGTTTGTTGTGGCGCGATAGCCAAGTTGATGGTATTAAAACTGGGCACACCAATGAAGCCGGCTTTTGCCTGGTATCCTCCGCTATCCGAAACAACATGCGTCTACTGGCCGTGGTCCTCAATGCACCGACGGATACCACCCGTGCGGATGATAGTGAAAGACTATTAAACTACGGTTTTCGTTTTTATGAAACACACCAACTCTATAAAGCAAACCAATCCATCAGTCATGTTCGCCTGTATAAGGGAAAAGAAGAACAAATTAAGGTTGGTGTACTGAGCAATGATTTTATCACGATCCCAACTGGCCAGTACCAACGTTTGGCTATCAGTACTAAAATACCCAAATTTATTGAAGCACCAATAAAAAGAGGCCAACAAGTGGGTGAGTTGGTGATTAAGTTTGATGGTAATGTCATTGATAATCAACCGCTTTACGCTTTACATGATGTGGAACCGGGTGGCTTTTTTGGAAGGTACAAAGATTCTATTCGCATGTTATTTTCCAGGTGGTTTGGTTAAATCGCTGTCGGGGTATAAAACTGATGAATGATAAAAAAACCCTCATGTACTTTCCCTGTGATTTTCCTTTGAAAATCATCGGGAATAACTCAGCCAAATTTTTCGAAGACATAACAAATATTGTCCGTAAACATTTTCCAAAGGATAGTGAAGTAACGATTGAAAGTAAGCCTAGCGAAACCAACAAATATTTAGCAATCACAGCAACAATCAGGGTGTATAATCAGCATACACTAGATGAACTGTATCGAGAAATCACTCAGCATCCCGATATTAAAATGGTGCTCTAATTGCGGGACGTCGGCATATGAATGATCAACAAACCTTGGTCCGTCATTTGGGCATACAACCTTATGACGTTATTTGGGATAAAATGAAACAGTTCACGCTGCAAAGACAACCAGATACCCAAGATGAATTATGGATTGTTCAACACTATCCTGTTTACACCCAAGGGCAGGCTGGTAAGGCTGAGCACATTCATCATGCCAAAGATATACCCATCGTGCAAACAGATCGCGGAGGTCAAGTGACGTATCATGGCCCGGGACAACTCATTGCTTATACTCTAATGAACCTGCATCGTCGCCAATTGGGAATTAGGACGTTGGTATGTCACTTAGAACAAACGTTGATAAATTTATTACAGATATACCAGATTCAAGCAACTCGCCGCCCGAGCGCACCGGGGGTATATGTCGACAATAAAAAAATAGCATCCATTGGATTAAGGGTAAAAAACGGGTATACCTATCATGGTATCGCACTGAATGTTTCGCTCGACATGTCTCCTTTTGACGGGATCAATCCATGTGGGTATAACGATTTAAAAATGACGCAAATGAATAATTTTGTACCCGAAATAGATATTGACCAGGTTACAACACAATTCATCGAGCATTTTATGCAAATATTCTGCCGACCCAACTTAGGAGTCTAGATTTTTTATAGACCCCTTACCTGATTTAACGATCAAGGCATAAGAGAGATTGACGGATTAAAACATGCATTTATTTTCTAACTACGTAGAACCATTGATGGTTTGGTTACATGCTAACCCAAACTGGGCTCTATTCTTTACTTTTTTAATTTCTTTTAGTGAGTCTTTAGCCATCATTGGTAGCATTATTCCAGGATCCTTGACCATGACAGCGATTGGTATTTTAGCGGGTTCTGGGGTGCTACGAATTGATCTAACCCTGATTATCGCCGCACTGGGTGCTTTGATGGGTGACGGCGCCAGTTATGCCATTGGCTTTTTTTTCAGTGATAAACTATCATCAATTTGGCCTTTTAATCGTTATCCAAATATCCTGGGTTACGGAAACAAGTTTTTTGAAAAGCATGGTGGTAAAAGTGTTTTAATCGGACGGTTTGTAGGGCCGCTGCGCTCAATTATTCCGGTGATTGCCGGGATGATGCATATGACACCATTGCACTTTTTTATTGCCAATTTTTTTTCCGCTATCGGTTGGTCATTATTATACGTGTTGCCAGGGTATTTGATCGGCACAGCGGGCAATCAATTATCCGCAGATAGTGCCCGTCTGCTATTTGGCTTTATCATTGTGCTGCTGGTGGTAATATGGATAGCCAGTCTTGGGATTCGCTACTTAATTCACACCATCAATCAATGGTACAGCCGACATCTTGGTGTTATTTCTCGCTGGTTTAAAAGTCATCGTTACTTAAACAGATTATTTAGAGATCTTAATCAAGAAAGTGCTGACACGCATTACTTGATAATATCATTACTTGTGATGTGGGGAGCTTGCTTCGCCGTTGCCCTGATCATGACCATCATCGTGATTTTTGATATTTCTATCTTGCAACTGAATAGCCCTATTTCTTTTTTCCTACAAAGCCTGCGGACACCATTATTTGACAAATTTTTTATTATGTTAGATTTTATTGTGAGCCCGCTGTCGCTCGGTTGCCTGTTTTTACTCATTTGCGGCATTGCGATATATGCAAAAGATTGGCGAATATTACGTTATATTATCAGTTTGGGTGCTGTTACGTTAGTCACTACCGGACTGATGTCTTCATTGATCCATATCGAAAATCCATCTGATTTATTCAAAATCTCGGTTGATGCGTCATTTCCAGATTTAGACTCAACGTGGGCAACGGCCTTATTTGTTTTTTTAATTTGTTATCTCCTCAATTTTTACCGCAACGAATTGTCCGCGACATTGTGCACCACATTGATAACGATTTTAATTCTGACAGGATTTTCATCAGTTTATTTAGGCGACAACTGGGCAACCAGTGTTGTTTGTGCGTACTTTATTGGCATATCTATCGCTTTAATTCATTGGATTTTTTATCAAAGGCAAAAGACATCACATCAGAATCTAGGACTTATCATGACGCTGGCTATCAGTTCATTGGTCATCACATCTGTGGTTGAATATTTTTTAAAATATGATCAAGTATTAGCAAATCATGCCCCCAAACACCATCATTACGTGATCAGCGAAGATGATTGGTGGCACCAAGATGAACCACTATTACCGCTTTATACCAAAAACCGGATTGGCAAAAACGCGGGATTGTTTAACATTCAATACGCCGGTTCAATCAATTACTTAGAAAAACAGCTTAAAAAGAATGGTTGGGTCAAACAATCAGGCACATTGTTTTCTCTGATAATCCGAATAGGAGGACAACATAACGCAGATCAGTTGCCGCTCATGCAACAACTGTATTTAAATAAAAAACCAGTGCTCATGATGACTTATAAGACCAATAAGAATAATTATTATCTAATCCGCCTGTGGCGATCAAATTACCGCATTGTGCATTATCGAGAACCAATTTGGCTTGGTAGTGTCATTTTAGTCAGAACCAAAAAAAATCAGCGGATATTTAATGAAAAAGCAGCGGGGACCAATATATTTAGCCCCATTTTCCCTGCTATTAGAAACTACCGAATTACCAATATTCATCCCCAGGATGGTCATATCAAATCATTGCGATATGTTATTCCACCCGAACTGCTCATCGTCAAAGAACCTCTTTAGAGGCATGCAGCGTCGAGTCGTCCTCATACTATTTTCTGATGATGGTATCATTTTCTAAAATAACTTGATTAGACAGACCACTCTCCTGGTTATTTTCAATCCTCAACCCATCTTCATTACTTTGGTTAAATAATGTACCCCGAAACTCGCGCAGGGATATACCATCTTTTCGAGAGAGTGATTTTAATGAATCTATCTTCGTCTTCTGAATTCCATTTTTTCGTGCACGATCGAAAAAATTTATTATCAACTCATCCAATCCAGATTGATCAGCACCTTTCAGAAATAACATAGCCACTACTTCAAAAGCATTCAGATCCGACATTACAGAAAAATGGTCTGATTTATTTCGCTCTGGCAATGAGCAATATTTCTCTAATGCAACCATCAATGGTCTTTTTCCTTCTTGATTGCACCAATTAATTGTGAGTAATCCGGACGATTGTGACAGAATGAGCTTTATCATACTCAAGTCACCAATCGAAATGGCAACGCATAAAGGCGATTGGCCCTTATCTGGCCAAATATCTAAAGAGGCCCCGTGTTCAATAAGCAATTGTTCTGCTTGCATTGAATGATTTTTAAATGCAAAGTAAAGCGGTGATAGACCGTAAACATTAAGCCGATCCATAGGAGAACGGCCTTTCCACCTAATTCTATCAGAGTACTGAAAATATAACTCGATGAAGGCTGTACAATTCCAAAAAGCAGCAACATGTAAAAAACTCGTTTTAAAAGGATTGTCACCAAAGTTGATTACTTTATGGAAAATCGAATGTCTAAATGCCCCTTCTTGTAGATCTTGTTTTAAAAATTCACAAAAAATGTCGGCATTTTTGGGATTCTGAAAAAAATAATCGATTAAAACTGTAAATTTACCCCCAGGTTCTCGAACTGTTTTATAAAAATCACGCGATACGTCTCCTAGAGCAAATAAAGTGTTCAGAGTACATTTGGTCGGCTTCATCATTAGATCAATATAATGCTGCAAACGTTGCTGCTCATGAAGGATAGATTTACGTGTTACATCAAAACCATGAACACGGAAGGTCTCAAACACTGTAGCATTGTGATTAATATCAATATTAGATAGTCGCAAATCTATCATATCTAACAAACTCATACCTTCATATACTATCTTTCCTACATCGGCCCCTGCGTTTATAAGCATGGTTACGATTGGTTCATGTCCTTGATCAGCAGCTGCTGTTAAAGCATCATGAAAGCGAGTTGGCTGATGCCAGTCGTCAATAACATGGGCACCACGTTTTATCAATAGTTTGACCAAATCTATATAACCAAATTGTGCAGCCAAAAACAAAGCGGTTGTCCCATCAGCCATGGTTGAATTGACATCGGCGCCGTAGTCCAATAACAACTTAACGACTTCTATTGCATTATGCTGCGCAGCAACGTGTATTGGCATTGCGTGGCAGGGTCCTACCGGTTTCTCCAGATCGCTACAGTCTTGTTTTAAAATCATGGCTGTCACTGCACTGTTACCATGCCGTGCGGCGACAAAAAGAGGTGTGGCATCAGGGAAATTTAGTGATTTTCTCTCGTTTATTTGATTTAAATAATCTTCACTTGAGTAATCAATCACCATACGAAATTTTTGTGTCCCTTTTGGCCAGACGTTGGTCAGCGAAGCCCCAGCTATCAACAGCCCATTCGTCGCATCAAGATGCTCCTCGTATATTGAAAAATAAAGAGCTGTTAGCCCATTGATTGTTCTTCGCTCGATTCCCGTTTTCTCAGGATCTCGTCCACATGTCAAAATATTAATTAAACCCCCCAGATTATATTTAGCAGCCACGTGAAAAATAGTCTGGCCATCGGGTAAATAAAAATCATCAAGCAATGCATTGATCATATGAGGGTGCTGCTCGAGAATATTTAAAAAAAGAATAGATCGTTTTTTATCTGTTAAAATGACCTCTAGAAAACATAGTGCTTTATGTTCCTCTGTATCCAAATGATACTTCATATAAACCAAAGCTTTTTTATGCCGCATAAATACATTCACATTGTCGTTTGTAAATGCTTGCAATAATTTTAGAATATATGTTTGTGCTTTCGGTGGTGCTGCCTTCTGTTTTGGCAACGAATTTAAAATTTCTTGATGCACACCTTCTTGTATTTTTTGTTGTGCAAACGAAAAAAATGAATTGACTGTCTGTTCAGTCGATTTTGGAAAACTCTGATTTCCAATTTCCGAACTTTGTGCACGGGATTCATTTATGGTTTCAGAAAATGAATTGTCAACAGACCCTACTGTTTTTTTTGATTTGTTTTTTTTTGTTTGCGGCTTAGTTGTCGTTTTTGGTTGTTCATCCATAGATGCTTCATTTTTAGTCACCATTTGATACGAATTATCTAGGCCAAAATGTTGAATAACCTCTTGCGCCGCGTTAGTTAAATTCGCTTCTTGTAATATCTCAATACGTGCTTTCCAACCATCTACATCAAGTTTTTCGGTTGCAGCAATTTCCAGTTTTACGTTCGGTTGATTCGTTGACGGCATTAAAGCATTCATTAACAGCTGACTTAAGATGGGATACAATTTGTTGTTTTCAAACACGAACCAAAGTGAACCAACGGTTCGTGTAACCGCCGTGATTACATCATTAATATAGGTAATAACCCGATCATCCCCTTCATCACCACAGCGCCCATGATCTCGTCGTGCAGCATTGACATCTGGCACTGTTTTTAGTTGCTTCTCAAGTAACTTCAACTCCTCATCCTGATGGCAAACATGGCCACCTAATGTTTGAAAATATTGATGTAAAGGGTTGAGTGAGTCGCTATCAACCACATATTGAATGCCTGCGTGCTCGGGAAATTGCAACTGACACTTGGCAAGGAGTGGCAACAATGTCAATTTATCTAAGCGTTTATAGGACCATTTTCGGTCTCGACCGCATCCTAAAAGATAATACTGATCACCATCCGGTTGCTTAATTAGTACTGGGTTAAACGGATTCAAAGATTTTGCATCTAAATCAAGTTGCTCACCAACCGCTAACGTTCTCAACTCGATATCGTCACGCCCCTGCCACAACATCTCAAATAAAATCACCCGATCATAATCTTGTCCTTTGATTTCCTGCGGTGTAAAAATCATGCCAGGAATTGGAAAACGAGCCCGCGCTCGTTTGCGGGATCGCTCACGTGTCAATACACAACAATCAGGCGACATCAAGGCTTGATTCAGCTCATCTATTCCGCCAGAACCCAAGCCAACCTGGCGTAACTCGCCTGATTTGTCAATGAGTTTGTTGAGGGTGATTGGGCTTTCCCCTCGTCCAAATGTTCCGGCAGAACCCAGATTGCGGATCCGACCTAATTCGTGAGCAAAGGTCAATACCTCATTCGGACAACGGTAACTACCGGTGAGTGTAATCTCCCTAATTCCCCCATCAAGCTGACTCATTAAACTCACCATCAATGGACACAAAGATTGGCGATCTTGTAACCGTTGATAACTCGGGTCCCCTGCAAAATATATTTGTTTTTGACCTAACGCTGTTTCTTCGACCAAATCATACAAGACCCACCATTGCATCGGGCTCAGATCAGGCGCTTCATCAACAAAAATCGCATGGTATCGTGATCCTGCCTGCCAATCATAGAGTGCGGGATCCCAAAACATGCCAGCGCTGCTTTGACCTAATTTTTTCGCTGGCATTAAATAATCACGATAAGCAATATATACCGCTAACAGGGCATCTTTATTCTCAACATACAAACCTCGTTTCGAGTTTGTGGTTAGATAATTGTCCGCGTTGAAGCGACTACCTGGGTGCATATATGCCGACACTTCACGTAAACCCTCGTAGGCACGTTTGGGATCTTGCTTTAAAAAAGCCCAATTTGCATTGTTACGTCCTAATAGCCATTGTTCAAACTCCGCATAGCCAACTGCTGGCAAATCTCTGCAAACACTATCCTGTTGCCTGGATAAGGCCTCGTAAGTCATTGCTTGAACTAGATGTCCTCGCGGGTGATGCGCTAACCGCTCTCGAAGATAGCGATTGATTCGCTCCACCAGCTCGGCATTTTCAGCAACATACAAAATCTCCTTCGTAGCTTCCTCTGGCATCATATCAAGTAATTTGATGATCCATTCATAAATCAATAGCGTCTTACCAGAACCAGCTTCACCCTTGATAACCAAAGGAGGTTGATGATTAAAAATATCCTCTTGATCTCTATCAAGAAACAATAGCTGGCGATTATAGTAACTAATCGTTGGCCATACTTTACTTTCATCATCGGCATCGACAGTAAATCGCTCATCATCTTCTAAAGCTTCCTCTTCCAAACCAAGTCTTGCTAAAAATTGCTTGACCACTTTTTTATTTAAGCGATTGTAATGATGTTTTTCCAGACGTTTAAAAAACACCAACACGCCCTCACCCTTGTCAACGAATAAAAGTCGATCCCCGTATCTGCCATCTGGTCGGTTGATACGTGTTTTATAGATAGGAAAACCCCGCATTTTTTCAAGCACAACCCTACCAGATAAGATACGCTCAATCATTTGCTGTTCATCCGCGGATTCACCAATATTTAAACAAGTTTTCCAAACAGCACCTCTTTTATCCTGCATTCTGACCTCAAATTTGTGATTTATGTAATCTTACGGGATATTTAATGAACAAATCAAGCGTTATGTGTTATGTATCATGACCATGATTGCTCAGAGGAAAATGAATGATGGTTCGGAATATTCAGAAAACTTCAGTTAAAATTTGTTCTTTTGTTTTATTTTTGTTACTATGTTATCAAGCTAATAATTTGAACAAGGTAAATGCGTCGATTACTAGTTATTTTTTTATTATTGAGCACGACTCAACTCCATGCGATGGCAGCAAAGGTCAATTACAATCAAGCCATTGATAATGCCATAATAAAGTATGGCTTACACAAAGAACCCGAGCTGATGGCTTTATTCGCTAAAGCCAATGTTTCCTATCCACCTCGAGATATTGCTTTATTAGCCTTCAAGAAAGAACACAAGATTCAGTTGTGGGCCAAAGATCGGCAAGACAAATGGCGCTATGTTCACACATACCCACTTACTGCATACAGTGGAGACTTAGGGCCAAAGCTTCGTGAATTTGATCGACAAATACCTGAGGGCATCTATCACCTAACCATGTTTAATCCCTTTAGCTCCATGCATTTATCAATGATGATCGATTACCCAAACAATTTTGACAGAGAGCAAGCAAATAAAGATGGTCGGCGCAGATTAGGAGGCGATATTTTTTTACATGGTAAATCATTTTCTGTGGGATGTCTCGCGGTCGGAGATCAAGCCATCGATCAGCTATTTTTGCTAACCCGACGCGTCGGTTTAGATCATGTTCAAGTAATTATTGCCCCAAATGATTTGCGAAAAGAAAAAGCTGCAACGAGCCGATTTTCACAGCCGCGATGGTTACCTATACTATACAAAAAAATATCAAAAGCACTCAGTCATTTTCCGTTAAACAAAACAGCCTAGGGTCTGATGATGATTGATCTAATGAAAGGCGACACCCCGCGAACAAGTAGCGGGACGTCGAAATATGAATTGTCAAAAGACCTTATACATCTTCAGGCGCAACCTTGAAAATGCCTGGGGCGTTTCTTAAATATTCTTTATAGTCCATGCCATATCCAAAAACATAATGATCTTCAACTCGCAAACCAACAAAATCAGCTTCTTTTAATCCATTTTCGACACGTTTTTGATATTTATCAACTAATACCGCGCTGTATACCTGCTCTGCACCCAATAACTTAATTTCCTCCAAAATTGCAGCCAAAGTTACCCCGCCGTCCAAAATATCATCAACAACTAAAACGGTTCTGCCGCGCATGCTGATGCTTGGTCTGACTTTCCAAAATAACTCACTACCTCGTGTTTCACCCCGATATCGGGTTGCATGGACGTAGTCCACCTCTAGTGGAAAGTCCAGTCTAGGCAACAGATTACCCATAGGAACTAACCCACCTATCATCACACAAACAATCACCGGATCTTTGTCACTCAATTTTTCAGAAATGGCAAAAGCTAACCTGTCTAAAGCAGCATCCACTTCCGCCGTTGTATATAAGCGAGTTGAACGATTGTAAATGTCTTTGATTGTACCAGGAACTGTCATGTTTTTTTCCTATGTTTAGTGGATATTAACCATTGATTCCATCAGCCATGGGTTTTTGCAGCACACATGGTATCGTCAAAAAACCGCAGGTTGTGGTCGCGCGCAGTATAAATCGGAGCGCTCCTGTTGCAAATTAGGCATACAAATCTCGTTTTTTTGCATAATTAAACAATAAAAACCAGCAGGGTATGGCCAAATCATTTTACCCATTTCATTCAAAAATTCCATCTTATGAATCAATCTTTCTTTCTCAAAAGGCGGAATATAGTAAAAACTAGTTAACAAGCACTGCCGATAGCCGCGATTGAACAACCGGTATTTGAGTGTCAATGAAGAAGTTGGTATGGCGAAGATGTGATCAAAGCAAGCGACTTTACCCAACCGCAAAGCAATCCCCCAAAAACTACATGGATTGATCCCCAAAAAAACGACATAGCCCTGGGGTTTTAAAACTCGATCAATTTCATTGATTGGATTCTTAAATCGAGTAAAGGCTTCCATGGTCAATGGTGCAACAATACAATCTATGCTGTTTCGCTCAATAGGTAACGCTTGAATAGATGAGTAGAAAGTCACATCAGATGATTTTCGCGAAGGACTAACCAACCATTTATGTCGAAAATCTAAAATGTCCAACCAGGGATTTTCACCACATACTCCCAACTGTAACAACCTGTGACCACTTAAAACAGTATCAATTTGCTTCAGTTCTGCTGTAAATGCATCGGCAACACGCTGTCCTTGAGCTGTCTTAAACCAATCATCAAGAGCGGTGTATTTATCTTGCTCATGCAGGCTTCGCTTAGCCATAAAATGAATGCTTATCAAAAATTCTTTATGCCAGTATACGTGCGGTAAATGAGCTACGCAAATAAAATCCTCTGGGCAATGTTAAGATGCGATTACCGTGTTCATCGAAACCATAACACAGTGATTTTGCATTTGCGGCCTTGGGTCTAATCTGTAAATAAGTGCCCATACTTGCGTCAATTTCAGCTAATTTTCCAGTGCTGACTAATAAAACCAAGTCTGACCAATCTCTTGCAAGCACTTGTTGCTCTGTTGCAGTTGGTGACCATAAAATTGCTTGGCCTATGCGACGATGTGAATAGGGAATGCGTTTATCATCTTCGACAGGAACCCATAAAACTCGCTTCAGTTTCTTAAAACATTGTGATGTTTCCCACGTTTCTTGATGGATACTTAGGAGTGGAATCGAGGTTACAAAAGTCGATTCGGCTGGTTTTCGTAAATGATTCACTGGTATTGTTTTCAACTCAATACCGAGATCAATAAAATCAGGCAACGCTTGATTACCAGCCTGCGCACCCAGCGCCAACTCAATTAATTTTCCAGCAAAGCCCTTGCGCTTTAATGGATTGTCTGGCACCGTAAACAAACATTGTGTTGCCAACTGCCCCAGAGACATTCCTGCAATTTCTTGGCAACGGGCTAATAAATTCCCCTCAGTCGGCATCGATAGGATCGCCTCTCACCGAAACACATGAACCAAATCATACCACTTCATCTTGTAATTTTTCCTTGGTTTCAGGCGTTTGGATGGTCCGGATAGCCAGTTCTTGCAATTGGGCGTCACTTACAGCAGTCGGGGCATTGGTTAATAAGCAGGTCGCAGATTGTGTTTTTGGAAAGGCAATCACATCTCGTATCGAACTAGATCCTGTTAGCAACATGGCTAAGCGATCGATACCCAGTGCAATCCCGCCATGAGGTGGACAGCCGTATTGTAACGCGTCTAATAGAAATCCAAATTTTTCTTGAGCTTCCTGCTTGGATATACCTAACAAATCAAACACAGTTTGTTGTAATTTAAGATGATGAATGCGAATCGAGCCACCACCAATTTCAAAACCATTGATAACAATATCATAGGCTTTGGCCAACGTATGAGCTGGATTATTGCGTAAAGCCTCTGCAGATAAATCTTTGGGTGAAGTAAACGGATGATGCATGGCATGCAATTGACGACTTGTAGGATCCATTTCAAACATAGGCCAATCAATAATCCATACCAAGCGCCATCCTGATTCGATCAAATGGCAATCGTGGCCTAATTTAATTCTCAATGCCCCCATGGACTCATTCACAACCTGGTGATGCCCTGCACCAAAGAAGACGATGTCTCCGGTTTGAGCATGCACCCGCGCCAAAATTGCTTGCACCTGATCTTCAGACAAAAACTTGATAATTGGCGATTGCAAACCATTGATACCTTGAGTGAGGTCATTTACTTTGATATACGCCAGACCTTTAGCACCATATATTTCTACAAATTTGACATAACCGTCTAATTCTTTACGACTTAACGCACAACCATTGGGAAGCTTTAGAGCAACAACTCGCCCGTCAACTGAATTTGCTGCCAGGGAGAATACTTTAAAATCAGAATCCCTAACCAAGTCATCAATATCAACCAGTTCTAATGGATTGCGTAAATCTGGTTTATCGCTCCCAAAACGACGCATGGCCTCAGCATAGGTCATGGTTGCTAAAGTGTCTGGTAATTGAACACCCAAAATCTCTTGAAAAACAACTTGAAGCATTCCTTCAATTAATTGACGAATATTGATTTCGTCAATGAATGACATTTCTATATCAAGCTGAGTAAATTCCGGTTGCCGATCAGCACGAAGGTCCTCGTCTCGAAAACAACGCACGATTTGATAGTATTTATCAAATCCAGACATCATTAACAACTGTTTGAATAGTTGGGGAGATTGAGGTAGCGCATAAAACGCTCCAGGGTGAACGCGGGATGGAACCAAGTAGTCACGGGCACCTTCAGGCGTGGCTTTGGTTAGCATCGGCGTTTCAATATCAATAAAACCTTTTTCATTCAAATATGACCGAATACACCGATTTAAACGATGACGAAGCACCAAGTTTTCCTGCATCTCTGCTCGGCGCAAATCAATGTATCGATAACGATAACGAAGGTCCTCATTGACGAATTGAAATTCATCAGGTAGAAATGGTGGTGTTTCAGATTGATTCAAAATCTCCAAATTATGACCTAAAACCTCTATCTTTCCAGTAGCCATCTTGTCATTTATCATGCCATCAGGACGCGGTCTTACAATTCCTGTGACACGAATGACATATTCATGTCTTAATTTTTCTGCTAACTTAAACATATCAGACTGGTCTGGCTCATAAACAACCTGGAGCAAACCAGAATGATCACGAACATCTAGAAAAACGACCCCACCATGATCGCGTCGATTATGCACCCAACCACAAATCGAGACTGATTCCTCAATTAAAGATTGATTCACTTGGGTACAAACATGTGTTCTCATAAACTCACCTTTAGGTTGAACGTTTTATATCTTTCTTTTTCTTGGCATCCTTGATTTCTCGTTTCTGTTTCGTTAACGATTGCGGCTGCACAACACCAAGCGAAATAATAAATTTCAAAGCCTCATCTGTGCTTATTGAAAGTTCAATTATCTCATTTCTAGGAACCATGATCAAAAAACCAGCGGTTGGATTGGGGGTCGTTGGGATAAAAACAGATATCATGTCAACACCCGTCTTATCGACCATTTCAGGTAAGGCAGCTCCTGTTTGAAAAGCGATGGTCCACAATCCTTTTCGCGGATATTCCAGCATGATTACTTTACGAAAAGCTTGGCTATTTGTCGCAAAAATAGCCGACATCATTTGCTTGGTCGCGTTGTAAATGGACCGAACCAACGGAATTTTATCTAGCAAGGATTCACTAAAACTGACTAAGCGTTGGCCTAAAATATTGGTGGCCACAATCCCCGTAATTAACAATAAAACCAAAGACAAAATCACGCCAAAACCTGGTAGCGACACCCCAAACAATTGCTCGGGTTGATATGCATTCGGTAAAAGTGCTATGGTTTGATCGAGCAAGTCAACAATGAAACGTAATATTAGAAAGGTGACCAAAATAGGCAACCAAACAATCAACCCCGCAAATAAATAACTTCTGAATGATTTACCTTTCAATTTTCATCACCTTTTTTATTGGATGTTGCAACCGTTTCAGTGGTTTTTTTATCAGGAGATGAAGACGTGGTTTCTTCGTTTTTAACTGCCTCGTTCGCCCGTGGTTTATTTTTAAAATCCGTTACATACCAGCCAGTACCTTTCAATTGAAATCCAGCAGCAGATACCAAACGTTCAATCGCTACTTTCCCACAAGATGGACAGATTTTTACCGGATCTTCACTGATTTTCTGCATCAATTCAAACGTATGATGGCAATTTTTACATTGATATTCATAAGTTGGCATCGCACAATATCCTTAAATTGAATCAAGAAGGGCCATTATAGCGAACGCTGTATGAACTATCTACTACCGATAGCAGGTTTTCTCTTTGTTACCCATCACGACGAGAATTATCTTAGTACACGACAAAAATGGAGTTGTCTTTCCCGCGCAGGCGCACTACTGTCCGGTTAAAGAAAAAGAGATTGCTCGTCCTTGATAAAACGCCAAGAATGGCGTCCTAAATCCCCATTTAGGTCAAGGACGTACCGTGAAAAATAGCGTTTTTCGTGAACTATTGAAACCCATAACAGCAGATTTGATTGAAAATATATCAGTATTTATAATACAGACTATGACTATGATAAATTTAAGACATATGAGCATCTTCGTAACCCCCCACGTCCCGAGCGCAGCGAGGGATCTCCCTGCAGTGGCACACACTAAATTAATGTAAAAAAAACACTTGAAAAATTATGCGGTTATGATCAAATAGCGGCATGAAAGACTACGAACAAATTATCACAACGCTTTTGGCTAGGATTGCTGAACTGGAAAAAGTCGTACAACAGCAGGCTGCACGAATAGCAGAGTTGGAAAAACGACTGAACAAAAATAGCAGCAACAGCTCAAAGCCACCATCCAGTGACGGGTTAGGCAAACCACCCCGTACAACATCGTTGCGTGAAAATGGAAAGCGTAATAGCGGTGGCCAGATAGGCCACAAGGGCGAAACGCTAAAGCAAGTTGCATCACCTGATATTGTCAAAAAACATGTCGTGTTTACATGTCCAGATTGTCGTTGTTCATTGCGCTCAACACCCGTGATTAGCATTGTAAAGCGGCAAGTTTTTGATATTCCCCCACCCAAAATTGAAGTCACGGAACATCAGGCTGAAGTAAAATATTGCGAGTGCTGTGATAAAACGATAACAGCAGTATTTCCTGCAGGTGTTCTTGCCCCTGTCCAATACGGTGAGGTAATTCGTAGCTGGAGTGTGTATTATCAATACCAGCATTTTATTCCGGAAGACAGGCTACAACAGTTGTTCTCTGATTTGTATGGAATTCAACTGGCCACGGCCACACTAACCGGATATAACCGAATTGCATTTGATACACTGGCTTCATTTGAAGCATCGGTATTGTCTGCAGTCAAAGCTGCTGTTGTAAAAAACCTGGATGAAACAGGATTTCGTGTGGCAGGAAAAACACAATGGTTACATGTGGCATCGACTAAAACAGCAACTTATTATCACGTATCTCCAAAGCGAAAATCATTACTAGACGGTCTTTCAGGCACGGTCATCCATGATCACTGGAAAAGTTATTACAATTTGGAAGGTGTTGAGCATGCCCTGTGCAATCAACATCACTTGCGTGAATTAAAAGCAATAATCGAGCATGACAAAGAGCCATGGGCACAAGCCATGTCCCGGCAGTTCCATTTACCAATAATGATGCTGAGCGTGATTTACGAATGATGAAATGCAAACAAAAGATATCCGGTGGTTTTCGGACCGATCATGGTGCTGAACAATTTGCTCGTATCCGGGGATTTATCAGTACAGTCCGAAAACAAGGATTGAGCATTATCAGTTCCATCCAGTCTATTTTTTCTGGTACTATCCCTGTGTTATCAGGAATCTGAAATAACAATACAGTCCAACGGAATCAAGGAATAGTCCATGCATACAGAATCTTACGTTTACCTTCTGGCCAATAAACACAACAATGTTTTGTACACCGGTGTTACCGATGATTTGATACGCCATGTTTATGAACACAAAAATAAAATGGTGGCTGGATTTACTCAAAAATACAATGTCGATCGATTGGTTTATTTTGAAGTTTGTTCAGGCATTGTCGTGGCTATTGAGCGAGAAAAGCAAATCAAAGGCTGGTCACGAAAAAAGAAGCAGGATCTGATTAATTCATTAAATCCCGAGTGGGACGATTTATACCGTTCGCTATGCTAAAGACCCTGCCACTGCAGGGAGATCCCTCGCTGCGCTCGGGATAATAGTATGGACCCCGCCACTTTAACTAGGCTTCTAATTGAGCCAGAATGAGATTGTGAAATTCATTCAACAAAGTGGAGGATCCATGAAACAAGATATTAGCGTATTAGGAATTGATTTGGCAAACAATGTTT
>DAIDKT010000019.1 GCA_027449905.1 Legionellales bacterium | reverse complement strand
GATCTCGAATACGTCCATCGCGCTCTTTTTTATGGCGCTTTTGTAAGTCTGCACGTTCTTGTGTTGTAAGTCGTCGTTCCATGCCGGTATTTGATCATACCTGGACTAAATTCGCAACTCCATTAGCGATGGGTATATATCGATCTATTTCAGTGCAATAGTGCTGTGCGTTGAGTAAGATCTATGGATTCCGCGGACAAGTAGCGGGAAGTAGGCTTCGAAATTTAAGTTGTCAACACACCCTAATTGTTCGGGGGATGATACTGATGCTCAGAGAACGGTCAAATATGACCGTTCCTATCACCGGAGAGAGCCCTTACTTCTGAAATACTAAATGATCCTGTTTCAATGTAACTGTTACCTGATCCCCTGGCATAAATTGCCCAGTCAACAGCGCCTGGGCAAGCGGATTTTCTAATTTTTGTTGGACAGTTCGTTTCAATGGTCTGGCACCATAAACGGGATCAAATCCTGCTTCTGCCAAGTAATCTAGAGCGTCTTTATTAACCACAAGATCAATGTTTTGTAGTTTTAATCGTGCTTTCAAATAACTAATTTGTATGATTGCAATATTGGCGATTTGTGCTTTGGTCAGCCCATGAAAGACCACACTGTCATCAATTCGATTGATAAACTCCGGTCGGAAATGTTGGCTCACTAATTCCATCACCGCGGCTTTTATTTCTTCATAACTCTTTTTGGCGCCCATCTCTTGAATCAGGTGTGATCCTAAATTTGAGGTCATGACGATCACGGTATTTCGAAAATCAACCGTGCGTCCTTGTCCGTCAGTTAATCTGCCATCATCGAGGACTTGCAGGAGAATATTGAAAACATCTGCATGTGCTTTTTCTATTTCATCTAATAAAATGACCGAATAAGGACGCCGCCGGACAGCTTCAGTTAAATAACCGCCTTCTTCATAGCCAACATAGCCAGGGGGTGCGCCAATTAATCTGGCAACCGAGTGTTTTTCCATGAATTCAGACATATCAATTCGGACCATGGCATCGGATGTGTCAAATAAAAAGCTGGCCAACGCTTTACATAATTCGGTTTTTCCAACACCGGTTGGTCCTAAGAATAAAAAAGAACCAATGGGGCGGTTGGGGTCTGAAAGCCCAGCACGAGATCGACGAATGGCATTTGATACCACATCAACAGCTTCGTTTTGACCAATTAAACGCTGATGAAGTGCATCTTCCATGTGCAGCAGTTTTTCCTTTTCTCCCTCTAACATTTTTGCAACGGGAATACCGGTCCACCTTGAAACCACTTCGGCGATTTCCTCTTCAGTGACTTTATTGCGCACCAATTTTGTTTCTCGTGGATCATCTTGACTTACTTGAGTCAATTCTTTTTCAAGCGCGGGAATTTGTCCATATTGTAGTTCAGACATCCGGGTTAAATCACCGGCACGTCTTGCGGTTTCTAGTTCTAATTTGGCTTTCTCTAACGCTTCTTTAATATGACTTGCGCCTTGTAACACTGCTTTTTCTGCTTTCCAAATTTCTTCCAGATCCGAATAGTTTTTCTCTAACTCGGTGATGTTTTCTTGTAAATCTTTTAGACGTTTGATGGATGCTTCATCATGTTCTTTTTTAAGCGCCTCACGTTCAATCTTCAGCTGAATTAGCCGTCTGTCAAGTTTATCTAAACTTTCTGGCTTCGAATCAATTTCCATTCGGATTTGACTGCCGGCCTCATCGATAAGATCGATCGCTTTATCTGGTAGTTGGCGATCGGTTATATAACGATGGGATAAGGTTGCGGCTGCGACAATGGCCGGATCGGTGATTTCCACACCATGATGAATTTCATAACGCTCTTTTAATCCACGCAGGATTGCAATAGTATCTTCAACATTGGGCTCGTTCACTAATATTTTCTGAAAGCGTCGTTCTAGGGCCGCATCTTTCTCTATGTATTTTCGATATTCATCTAAGGTTGTTGCACCAATACAGTGAAGTTCACCACGGGCCAACGCTGGTTTAAGCATATTACCTGCATCCATGGCGCCTTCTGCTTTTCCTGCCCCTACCATGGTATGTATTTCATCTATAAATAAAATAATTTGTCCTTCTTGTTTGGCTAAATCGTTTAAGACAGCTTTTAAGCGCTCCTCAAATTCTCCCCTAAATTTTGCGCCAGCAATCAAAGCCCCCATATCTAAGGCCAGTAGACGTTTATTTTTCAAACCCTCTGGCACTTCACCATTGATAATTCGCTGAGCAAGACCTTCAACAATTGCTGTTTTACCTACACCAGGTTCGCCTATGAGGACGGGATTGTTTTTAGTTCGTCTTTGTAACACTTGTATCGTTCGACGAATTTCATCATCACGGCCAATCACTGGATCAAGTTTGCCAAGTTCTGCACGTTTGGTTAAATCCAATGTGTATTTTTCTAAAGCTTGTCGCTGCTCCTCTGCATTGGCATCATTGACTGCTTCGCCGCCACGGACCTCATCAATTGCTTTGGTAATGTTCTGCTCATTTGCCCCCGTTTTTTTCAGTAATTTGGAGAGATTGCCGTCCTCTCTCAGTGCAGCTAAAATAAATAATTCACTGGCGATAAAATTATCTTTGCGTTCTTGGGCTATTTTATCGGTCAAATTGAGTACCCGAGTCAGTGAATTGGAAACATGAATGTCCCCGGCAACTCCTGAGACCTTGGGTAAATGAGCCAAGGCATCATCAAGTGACTTATTAAGCTGAGATAGCTGAACACCAGCTTTCGTCAGTAAAGAGCGACAGGTACCGCCTTGCTGGTCGATGAGCGCTTTCATTAAATGCTCTGGTTCAACAAAATTGTTATCTAATCCCAATGCCAATGATTGTGCATCTGCTAAAGCCATCTGAAAATTAGATGTGAATTTATCCATTCGAATCATATAAGCCCCTTCATATTAGATTGAAATTATCGCCGTTATTAGAGCGCTTGCATAATCTGCGCATTTCACTTTAAATGATAATTCATATCAAGTAAGATTGGGACTATGTTTCAAAATTCAAGTGGCGCGCGATGACTCAACAATCTATCGAAGAAAGCAAAGATCCCCAGGTGTTGTTAACTCAAATTGTTGATGAATATTTTAAAGATAGAAAACGTAAACGTCGTTGGAAATGGATGAAACGCTTTATCATTTTTTTGCTTATCTTGGCCATGATAGGGTATGGAGCTTATGCTCGTCTTGATGAAGCAACAGCACGTGCTAAACCTCATGTTGGTTTAATTGATATCAAAGGTGAAATAGCCGATGGTGCATCGGCCAGTGCTGATAATTTAATGAAAGCCCTCTCCAATGCTTATGAAAACAAAGGATTAAAAGCACTGATACTCAGGATAGATAGCCCTGGCGGCAGTCCGGTGCAAGCAGATTACATGTTTAATACCATTCGCTTTTTTCGTCAAAAACATCCTGATGTTAAAACCTATGCTGTTTGTGTAGATACCTGTGCGTCGGCAGCATACTATATTGCTGCTGCCACCGATGAAATTTATGCAAATCCATCTAGTTTGGTCGGTTCAATTGGGGTGGTATTCAATGGCTTCGGTTTTGTCGATGCGCTGCAAAAACTAGGTATCTCGCGTCGTTTAGAAACTGCTGGTCGTAATAAAGGATTTATGGACCAATTTTCGCCCATCAATCCCGAACAAGAAAAAAGTTTGCTGGTGATGCTCGAGTTAATTCACCAACAGTTTATTAACCAAGTGAAGGTTGGTCGTGGTACTCGCCTTAAAATCAATGATGATACCTTTTCTGGTTTGATTTGGACCGGTATTCAAGCTAAAGATCTTGGCTTGATTGATGGTTTTGCCAGCACCGGGGAATTACTCCGAAATGTGATAAAAATAGAGCAAGCTGTAGATTATACCGAAAAACACAATGTATTGGAGCAAATGGCAGATAAGTTTGGCTCTGCCATAGTCAACCAGATACCGCTAACCTTGGGATTCAAACCAGGCTTTCAATAGGGCGTTTATCTATAGAATCAAATTTTAAAGGGACTACACCACAAGAAATCGGGGGGTACTGTTGCATAACCAGGGATTTCGCCTATATTTCAAGTTAGGCGAGATCGTTATATTAGGGCATAATATGGGCAATAAGCCGCACTTGGAGTTAACAGCAGTCAGTGATACCAAGCTATCTAATTCCACTCCATCCTCTTTGCAAACAGGTCCTAGTGCTATAACAGGCCAACTGCGTGCTGTGGCGGATAAAAATTTTAAACGGGCAGATACTTTAAAATCGGCTATTGATGATCCGTTGCGTTTCATACAAAATGGTCGGCCATGGAGCGATACAGAGAAAAATTTACTAAAAGAAGCTGAGAAAGATTACCAAGAAATTCAAGCTCAACGTCCCGGCTTTGAAAAGATGTTGAATCAAATCGATTATTTGATGAAAGAAAAAAAATCAGAATGCGAGTTATTATTGGCCGGTGAAAAATTTCTTCAAGATAAAATAACAGAATGTGATGAAGAGATAAAAAATTATGAAGAGATATTACAATCAATTATCAAACAAGAAAGTAAAGCACCTGAGGTAATCGAATGGGAAAAAAAAGTTCGTGAAATATTAATGGGTTTGCAAACGGAACACCTTGAGTTAAGCCTGGTAAAGAAGGAAAGTCAGGCTTTGCAACAAAAATTTCATGAGACTGAAAATCAGTTTATAAAAGAATTTGAGGGATTATTAGAGGATTGTATTCAGGAGGAAGGTAGCAGCGGTCCGCAAGATGCACAACCTATTGTTGAAGAAATGTCTAAAATAAAAACAAGTATGTTGGGTTTTTTCAAAGGTATTGGTGTTATTTTTAACAAAGGGTTGACTTCATTTAAACAACTGTTTTCGGAGAGAGAAATCTTAGGGCCTGTCATTTTAAGTGTGTAAATAGCCATAATCAGGTATTCTGATGCACAAGCTAAGGAGTACCGTTTTTGAACAAGGATTTATGGTTATGAACATCAGTGATGAAATGTTAGATGATTTAATCGGCAATGCCAA
>DAIDKT010000018.1 GCA_027449905.1 Legionellales bacterium | reverse complement strand
TTTCAAGGAATCAGTGTACTACTCATTGATAAAGCAACAGAGTTGGTTACAAATATTATTGATAGACATAAAATTATACTAAAATGCCTGGGCAAACCATATTGGGAATTTTATTCATGACTTTACTGCGGAATATGGGTTACATGCAAATGTGTGACGAAAATCATACAAACGTGGGTTATTTTTTAATCCAACTTTTTCTCGTAACCATCTGTAATCAACTTCAGTTGATACGATTGACAAGGAATTTCCTTTGTCATTAATAAAAAAAGAATTGTTTGCTCTATTCTTGAGGCGATTATTCCGCAACGATACGTATTTTTTCAATGCAGTCGTTGTTGTTGGGTGTAATGGAATGTATCTGGATTTACGTGCTTTTGATTCATTTACTGTTAATACACCATTTATTAAATCAACATCATTGTCTGTTAGTTTAATTGCCTCTGAAATTCTAAGGCCCGTAGAAGCAAGTAACCCAATTAGATATTTAAACACTATTGGTTTTAGTCCAGTTGTTGATTTCATCAATTTTGTTGCAACCATTAAATGCTGTATTTCATCTGATGTATAAATATGTGGTGTTGGTCTATGCAGAGTAGAACCATAAATACCGCTGGGTGGAATCTCTGTTTTTGGCTCAATAGCCTTACAATATTTAGCAAATCGATGCAGCAATCCTAATCGTCTTGCCCATGCTGAACGCTTATTTTTTTTTGAAGCCGTTGCCCATTCCATAGCTAATGTAATTGTTAATGGGCCTACATGTCCTCTTTGATCAATAAATGCAATAAATTCTTTAAGTCCTGCTGTGTTGCCGTCCGTATAACCCAATCGATGACAATGTTCGATATACATTTCAACTTGTTTTTTTAAGCTAATAATCTGTGTCATAAATCACTCCCTGGCCAGGGTAATGCCACTTGAATGAGCTTTGAAAAATCCACTTTCAAGTAAATACTGGTTGTTCCAATTGAATGATGTCGCAGCATGTCAGCGATTTCTTTTATTGTTGCGCCGCTATGCAATAATTTTGTTGCAAATGTTTTTCTTAAAATATGCGCACCAGCTATCTTTGGCATTATTTTTGCTCGAACAAGAGCTCTTCGCATCACTTCTGTGACTACTTGGGGTATGATTTCCTTTCCAACTGGTGCGCGATGATATACAAATATTTTTCTTGTTATTGTTTGTGGGCGCCCATTTTTTAAATATGCAATAAGCGCATCTCTTAGTGTAAGCGTCATCGGTAAAATGTAAGATTGATGTGTTTTACCCCTAGGTAATATCAATGCCATGTCACGCCAATGAAGATCATCAATCGTTAAATTCGCTACTTCACAAGCTCGCAGGCCAATTTCCAACATACACAAAATCATGGCATAATCTCGTTTTCCAAGTGCTGAACTTAGATCAATCGTATTGATTAATGCTTTAACTTCCTCATCACTCAGATATTCAGGCAATGCTGATGCTTTGTATTCTCTAACGCTTGGCAAAGCCATGATTAATTGATTGCCAACCAACCCATTAAATTGTAGGTATTTAAAAAAGCATCGTAATGTATAGATAAATACCCCAAACGTTCTTCTCTTGTAACGGGTAAGATTTTTATACAGAAAATTACGGATATTAAACGAAGTGAGTTTACTTAAATTGACATGATCTCCTTTAAAAAAGTAATTTAAAAATGTTCTTGCATTTCTTTTATGATAAATTCTTGTGTTTTCACTGAGCCCACAAACATCAAGCAAATATCGATCAAACTCATTGATTAGCTTATCTTTTTCTGAAATACTTTTTTGATCGCTTATATTGTTCACATCGTGATTATTAATTTTTAATAGTAAATATAGCGGCGGACGTATATCGATTATTCTTTTCGGTGCAGGCATTGGACACTTGCAAATGGGGATGTGTTTTTGTAAAAAAGATTCAACCAACTCGTTGTTTATTTTACATTGTGCATTCTCCATTTCATGCCAAAATAAAAAATGTTCTATTGCACAACGATAGTGCCTGATTGAATCAAAAGTATATTGATTTGAAATCAAATAATCAGAGCATTGATTTAAAATAACCTGATATTTTTCCAGGTTGTTTAATCTATTTATGACATATCGCATCTTTATAAATTGCGCAAACATAATAAACCGCCCCACATTAAGCCATAGGAAAGCCAATTTTATGTAAAGTAAATTATAGTACCGTTGCTGATATTTGATCATAAAATACCCATGTTATTTGCCTAAATAAAAACATCTTTGCATAATATTCGACTCCGCATAACGTCTTTTAGGCAAAGCTTGGCCTAATAGACGCAATTTCGTTTCCTCCAGACTAAAAATCCGTATTGGTCAGGCGTATGCGGTTTGATTTTGTTGGTTTCCCAATCAAGTGTCGTGTGCCCTGATGGATAACAATGCTTACCACCCGCCACCTGATTCACCATCTCATAGCGATAACGTGACTTTGGAAGCACCGGTAAATGCAGTTCGCGACAAGGCGACTTGCCGCTTGAATCGGTAATCAACGGTGGATCGCGATGCAATTTGTAATTCATGCGCTCGGCTAAAAGAAGTGCTGTTTGCACAGGTGATAGCGGTGCATTCACGTGTCCTGTTAATGGATAATGGCTACCTTGTGCGCCCGCACACCAAAACAGGCTATCTATGGGTTGATTTCGTAATGAAGACGATAAACTATCGGCAGCACAGGCACTTGCCGCTAATGGATTACCAAACAAGGTGGCTTCAGGGTTGAGCACGAAGCTCATTTCTGAATCATTCCACGTTGGATCCAATTCAGTAAGATAGGCGATATCAAAATCACCACCTTGCTGACAACCGCTACTTGTTATCAAATTGAGCCAGGCAAGCAGCGGGTATTTGTACCAATGCACATGGAAAAACGCATGGGTTTGGCCAAGACCGACTACATGCCGCCCACCCCGACGACTCTGTGAACCTAAAGGCATGCGATGCCCGCCCAAATTGACGAGACAATAGGGCGTATCCGTCACATCAACAAGCGCCATAGGTTCCCAATAACCAATATTCAATCCCACGCGAGATCCTACGGTCATTGGGCAAATACCGATGGGACTTGCAGCATTGTCCGTATCAGGCAACTGAGAATTCACAACACCTGTTCGTCCAATGGATAACGGAAATAAACACCGCCAGCAAACATCGGTGATTGGATTCACGAAATGCCCTGTGCATTGCGTACTATAGACATTATTCGTGATTAAAAATAAAATGCCCACGAGGATGCGCTTCATGATGAACCGTCCTCACTAATCACGATTTCCATAATACGTAAGGCATTACCCTCGCGTGACACAAGTGCGGGCACGCGCCTGATTCCTAATTGATGGCTAATTCGACCTGCTTGATCGAAATAAATGGGATGATTTAATTCCTTCTCCATTTTACCCACTTCACCACCGGCTAAAATCACTTTAGCATCGACATGCCGATTTAACATGCGCTTCGCCCAACGCACCTGTGCCACATCATCCGCATCCAATAATAACCAATGGGGTTGATAGGTTGATATGTGCTCCAATGCATTCACGCGTGTACCTTTTGCCCATAACACATGGCCATCCGCATCAAGAATATCTTGAGACAACATAATGACCGGCGTATATCGATAGGTGTTGTATTTCGTAGCGCGTTTCAATCCAACTGGCGTTGGACGATTGGCGTGATCGGATATGCGCGATACCCACCGTTCCTCAATAGCGGCCATCTCGCCTGATTTAACAAGCGCATTTAACCGTGATTCAATCAACACCATAAAACTTAACTCCGAAACAGGGAATGTCTCACCCACCACGCCTAAATTGGTCGCATGAGTAAACTCACATAAAACACAAAGCATCAACGCGGTTGTGAACCATTTCGCGCTCATCACTTAAGACTCCGCATCTTCGTTGACACCAAACTTAAGATACTCGGAGTTACATCACGACGACCCGCAAGCGCAAATGATGCATCCAAAATGATGACCTGATGCATCAAAGCATACTCATTCAAAGCACCTTTTAATGCTTGACCAAATCGCATGGCTTTTTCGGTTAGTTCAGCATCCGTTAAGGTCAAATGACTCATTTGTGCGACAAAGCGCGCCTCCACTGCTTTTTTATCCACCGTCACGAGTTCAGGGTTTAACGCATAATGAGTATTCATAAGGTTCCATCCTAGCAAGAGGATAATGCATAGCCCCTGGATTAATACGAGCCTCTGCCGCATCATATTTTCTCCTGCAAGACTTGATGAATTGCATCTTGCAATGCAACACCTGTTGCCATTTTGGCTTCAATCGCCCCAAATTCTTCACCACTGGATGAGAACAAAAGACGTGTATACGGATCGGCAAAATAACGATGAAAGCTATACGTATTTCCTGCTTCAATCATGAGATTAGAAAAACCAGCACCCACCACGTCCCCAAACGATTCAATCATCTTTTGTTGAAACGCATTAAAACGATCGGGATAGGCTGCGACGTAATCTTTAAAATTGCCCTGCCGCATGATGATTTTAATGTCACTGCTGGCGGCAATCGCTTGACCTTGAATGGTTTTTTCTGTGTCCAGCAGATATTGGGTAATTACGCCAAAGCCGCCATTGTGCTTACGTGCGGTTCGAAAACCTTGCTCGATAAAATTTGCTGCAATGGGGTTGCTGCCTTCGGTTAAAAATCGCCAGGCTTCATCAATGATGCAGCGCTTTTTTAGCCGTCTATCCGTTTGATAAAATTGGCCTTGGATGATGACAATCATCACGAACATGACAATCGTCAATAAATCAGGGTTGTTTTGAAAACCACCCATTTCAAACACCACGAGCTTTGATTGGTTCATGAAAGGCGTGTCACCATTAAAAAGATGGCCATAAAGCCCATCACGCCCATATTTCTTAAGTAAAATAACTAAATCATTAAGCCTTACATCATCTTGTGATTCACGGGTTGCAAGGCGCGCACGTAAGGCATCCAACACATCATCTATGCACGCTTTCCTACCTTTTTCTTGCCAGCACGTAGTGGCTGCATCCAGTAAATAAGATTTCTGAACATCACACACCGGCACATGCGGACTTGCCATAATGCCTAACAAATCGCGAATTTGAATGTTATCGGCCACCTCGTCCAGCCGTCCATCACCCGTTTTCATCTTCGTTTTGCCATCAAAATCAAAAAGCGTAAACGGATTCAATGTAATATTGGCCACATCAATGTAGGTGCCGCCTACCAACTCGCAAAGGTGTTTATAGGACTGACCTAAATCAATCACATACGTGATTTCACCCTGAGCCAATCCACTTAAAATTTGTGCCTGTTGGAACATCGATTTACCAGCACCACTGGAACCAACAGTGAGAAAATTGAAATTGGTAATCGGCAAGTTCTTGTTATCAAACGTATCAAGGAAGAAAAGCTGATGACGATGTGTGGGTAACAACAGCCCCGAATGTGAACCTTTCATATCAGCCACAATCGGCATTAGATTTGCAATGTTATAGTGCGTCATCGTCTTAATCAGACCTAAAGATTCAAAGTCTTTGAAAAATCCCTCGGTCATGAAAAAAGGCAGGCTTGCCAAATAACGCACCCATTGGGTGGCTCTGGATTGTTGTAACTCAAAACCCAACTGACGATAACTGCCAATGGCTTTCGCCACCACTTCACGTTCTTTGTCCGGTGTTGTGAACAAAATCAGGTTGTAAAAAGTGGGCAACAAACTTAAATTGTCGCGACTGCTTTCTTCGTGAATAAAATTCCAGGCTTGCCCTTCATCGCGCGCACTCGGGTTTAAAAAGAGTTGAATTGCGTTGGCATTGGCGTTTAAGGATTTCGCGCGACTTTTGGCTCTAGCAATCATTTTATCTTGATTCACCCCTCGAATGGTGAGGCTTATTAAAAACGAGCAAGGAATGCCATGCTCAGGTCGCAATAGGTTGGCGAATAAATCAGGTGTTTGCCAAAGGGCTAATTCATCCGGCCATTTTTCAATGTGGCAATTGATGATACGCGTTTTAAAGGGATGTCCATCTGCGTCACTCCCTTCACAATCAACACTCAAATCATGCGCTGAAAATAAGCTGTTGCCGGATGGGATAGCATGACTTAATGGAGAGGCTTCATCGTGGTCGACATCTGGCCAATCCATACTCTCTAATTGCGGGCAAAGCAGCGTTCGCATCAACACTAAAAAATCATGCCGTTCAAGACGTGCGTGAGCCAATCCCGCCACGTTCAATTCTGATTCAATGTTACTGCGAAGATTGTTTAAATAAAGTGATGCGTCAGTCTCTAGTTGCCTCGAAAAAAATAAATAGACGCGATAATCAGACAACTTCGCTGCTATATTACGTCCATTGGGGTAACCTTCAATGGCGGCTTCTAGATGGTACTCTTCACTCATCTGTGCCAATTGTTGATAGATGCCACCTTGATTCATCATTGGATCAAATCCATGTTCAATGGCAGCACTTACATAATGATGTTTGTGCAGCATCACCGTGCAATCAACACCCACCGGTAGTTTATTTTTAATGAGCTCTGCCATGGATTTCACGAGCGCCTCATCAGCACCTGCAGCAGGCATTACATGCAGCCCAAACCCCATCGAACGTTTATTAATAAATAACAAATCCTCATCCACGGATTCGTACGGTAATAAACTCACAATAGACGGCAAATCCAAATTGATGGAGGCTTGTGCCAGACGTTCTTTTTTCAGTGATGAAGGCATCATATGGCCGCCCTCGCCAAGGCGATGCGTAAATCGGTGTAACCAAGTTCGACCTGTATCGATAATATCAGCCCACATGACGGACTCCTTGTGTTGATGCAAACAGTGTGTCATTGGTATGACGAATCCCTTTCTCATCTGTCCACGGCGCCATCCAAATGATCTGAGTCGTATGCTGATCGTAATGTTGGTACGGTCGCCCATGAACAACTACTTGTTTATCTTGACCCGTTTCTGTCATGGCATTTACCTCCTCAATACTGAGACACCGATCACCTGCCGTTGAATTACAACTAAATTGGGTATTAATCGGTGCGCATGCACTGTTCAACACTACCGCACCGATTAGACTTAAATTCAGGAATAAATGTTTCATTGTTCTACTCCATTGGATTGTGCATATGTTTTATCAATACGACTTAAGACTTCATGGGGCACCGTAAAATCAGGGTTACCCGCTGCATCTGATTCAAGCGGTACACTTGCTTGTCGATGCTTGCCACGTTCAATGACCGCATCATCAGGTTCTAAATAAAAACCATCTTTAAACACAATAGTCACCAAATTGCCTGAGCCAACTTGAATCACGGGATGATATTGTTCCGCACGTTTTACGTAATAACTGGATAGAACTTCAGCGGCTTTGGATGCGCCACCGTATGCAGCATAAGGCGCGATGTTGCCAGAGGGCACGGTAGTAGCTACGCCTAAAGCACTGATGCTTTGTACGGATTGTGAGTATTGCGCGGCCGCAGCAATGCCAGACATCGCACCACTAATGCCCGCCCATTGCATGACTTTATTGTCTCGCATCAAGGGTTGACCTTTGATACCAACCTTGCCACCAAAAAACGCCCAACCGGTAACCGTCTTATCGATAATAGGCATGCCTTTTTGTGCACACGATAATTTATCCAGAACCACATAGGCGCGTTCACTGGAGATATCGCCATATGAACTTGCGGTAACAAAACAGCCTTGTAAGTGTGAATGTTGACTATTCGGCAATGTACCTTGTTGCAGGAGTTTGAATAACATCACGCCATTGTTTTTTGCTTGTCCATTGACCGACGCATCGGCATCCGCTCCACCTAAGACAACGGCGCGCACAAAGGTACCACTGGGGACATAATGATCTGGGTTTAAATGATTATCTGAGGATCGCAGGCGATGTCCGTAATGAAACGAGACGGCGTGCACGCGAGGTTGTGAAGCCATTTGCATTACCGTATTTGAACTATCTCTTGCTTGATTAACCATTGCCGTTTGCCAAGGAGATGCGGCATCAGTGAGTGTTAAGTTTGCAGCATTATCCGCCACTTGAGCCGATGTGTTGGCAGGCTTTACAGCGTCATTAACCATCGAAGTAAGACTTGCGGCCGCTGATTCACGTGCCTTTTCACTTTTTTCCATCGCTTCGCGTAGTTGAACCATTTGCACTTTTAAACTTTCCAATTCCGTTTGTTGTGCGGTTAAGGCACTTTCAGCATTTGCTTCACTAAAGCTTGCATCCACCACACCGGTTAAATTGGTTGAATCAATGTCTTTCTTTTGATTTCGCGGCTTATCGTGCGAAATCAGTAAAATGGACGCGCCCGTGACCAACACACATCCCAAAATCACCGCCACTAAAGTACGTCGTTGCGTACGTGCCATGAGTTGATTGATTGAAAAATTAGCCATGAGCACGCTCCAACACACGATACACTAAAGCTGTTTGTTTAGGTGCTAACGTTGTCGCGGATAAAGACACCGCTTTGACATCGCTATCAGCAAACCACGCTTCGTTTAAATCCAATGGTAATTTTCCACCATTATAGATCTCCATCACTTCACCGCTTAGTTGCAGCCCTTGATAGGTGATTTTTGGTGTCAGCATCAGTCCTTGTTGTAAACGAATCACACGACCATAGTGATGCCTTTCATCAAATCCTGCGGGCTTATTTTTTCCTATCATGCTCGTCATAAGATGAGCGATGGCATCACCCATCGGCGGTTTTACTAACTGATTCGGTGTTGCTTTGGCCACGGCGATATGAGCTGCAACAAACGTTTGCGGCACAAATTCGATTGTTTTGCCGAGAGACGATTCTGCATTTACTGTCGCTGAAAAATGATGCCCTGATTCCGTGGTTAAAAATAACGTAAACGGCTCGTGACTACTCAATATCACATATAGGCTGCCATCTTCTTCATTTCGAATCGCCATGTGGCCTTCAGGGAAATGGGCTTGGGTAATTTTGTCGCCTTTGACCACCAACCGATTGTAATTGGAATCACTGAGTGCCACGGTAATGTCCGTGTTGTCTCGAAATGATTGAGTGGTGAGTGCTTGCGCTGATGCTGCTGTTAATAACAAACATAATGCATGAATTAATTTAGGCATGAGTCTCTTCCTTTACATGAGTAAACTGGGTTACGGTTAATCGACCGGAGCGATAGCGGTATTGCAACGTGTAGGTGAGACGTTCATCACGTAAATCACGAAAGCCTACAGCACGTTTTAATACGCCTGTTATCGTGCAACGTAGCCTGTTGCTGTCCGCACGAATATCTGAAATTTCAAAATGGCTGGATATTTTTTTATCCAAGATGATTTTGGATTCTTTATCGAGCTGTGCTGAAAATTCCGCGAAATGCGCACTATCAACAAAAGCCAACAAGCGCTTATGGTTAGAACGTATTGTTTCAGGGGTGACGTTCAACCTTGAGTAGATAAAGTTCTCACTCATCAGAGATAAATAATGCGTATCCACTAGCGCATCACTTTTGACATAACCTGGCCCACCGAAAAATGGTGTGATTTCCACCTGCTGATGAACACTGGCGTAAAGCGCCAAACTGCCCATCAATACGTTCGTGATGAGCAAGCCAAACACAAGTGCCACCATTAAATTAAATCGTGCGGCCAATTGGCTGAATCGATGTTGCTGTGCATTAAAATTCATGTAGTTCTCCTACGCTCGCCAGACACGACGACATGAAGCCGGTAAGTGCGGTACAATCAATTGCGTGACGCCTCGCGGCATATGCCAGTACAGCAACACTAATAAATATTGCGGCCCATGACCTCGCTTTAATACTTTTAAAATCCCGTACAAACCGAAACATAAACACCCCACCAAGAGCTTGTGGTTTGATGCCACCAGCAACATCAAACCAAGTAAGACGACCAGTAGCTCATCAAGGGTCAAACTCACATAACGCTTTGGCTTGTCCAGATGACTGACCATGCGGTACAAGGTGGGGTTATTCACGATAGGCCCCTAAAATACAAAAGTGTTAATCAAGAAGGCTGGCAATAGTGCTATCGCAAAAACGCCCACAAATACCATCGGGTTTTTAGTCTTCACTGCCATTGCGGCCGATAAGATGATGTCGACTAAAATAAAGACTTTCCAAAACGTACCAGAGCCACCCAGCATGTCTTGTACATCGCCTTGCATCGCGCCTGCTAGCTTATCAGTGGCATAGACTTGACTGACCAAAAGCGCACAAGACAATCCAATGCCAATTTTTTTGATACCATTCACTAAATTTTTGTTCATTTTCACAGTGTTCTCCTCATCGTGGTTTTATGTTTAACATGGCTTTTATTTTCTCAAGATGCATATGTGCTACCACCGGATCAGCCTTTTGTGGAGTATCTTTTGACTGAAAAAATACATCAGGCTTATGGTATGCCTTACAGCAGTCAATAAAATGCGGTAGTGTTGGAGGAAAGGGGCAGCTTTGCATGCAAGTTTGCAACGCATATTCAAGGCTCTTGTCTTCAAATCCCATCAGTCCTTCCAACCAGGCTTTTTTGCTATAGTCCAAAAATTCATCTGTTTTATAGATGCTGCGCCAAACGTGGCCATACATCGCTGAAAATCTCAGAAACAGCCTGTCAACGCGCTTCTGATGCCTTGCGATGCTCACTGAGTTGGATGACGTTACCGTGGAGTTGGACGCTATCGTCGGTAATGAGGTTATAGTCTGGGATATAATCGGCTCCGCCTTTACAGCTTTCCCAGAAAAAATCGACGGGTTGTTTTGTAGCACGTGCTTTATGGGTTGCATTTGTTTTCTCCTGTAATTTGTTCGTGTTGATGTCGTCTTCCCAGCCGCGTTGAGCAAGCCAGTTTGCGGGATACCGCCAATGTGGCACCCAATGTCCTGCAGCTTGCTGTTCCTGGTAATGGTTGATTTGCGCATTCAATGCGGTCAGTAACTGGGAAAATAGCACTTCGTCTGGATTCAATTTTTTAAACTCATTCCAGGCATGCGCTTTGTTTTGGGGTTGTGGGTAACTTTCCCAAAATTTTTCAAAAAATTTGCTTAAAAAAACACAATTATCTTCTGAGTTATGAGGTGGGTCGGCCTGAACCGTTTGACCCATACCTGCCTGTCTGTGGATATCTTTGTAAGTATTTGATTTTAAATTTGTATAACCTGCCTGCCTCGTGTCGTCCTCAGGGGTCGGCCTCATGCCGGCCTTGTTTTGAACAGATCTATCCACCTCAGCCAAAACACATCTTAAAATAAGATTCGTTTCTGATGACTGGATCGCTACAAGTCCAGCCCGCTCTAGTGATTTGACTACACGTTTCATTTGCTGGTGACTAGGGCAGCCGGTTTTTACGCCAGCGATTGGCGCCACATATAATATTTCGCGGAGTGACTGATAGCTGATTTTACGTTTGATCCCAACGATACAGGTTTGCTTATCCATGTAAGGTCGAATCCCCATGAGATAAGCAACACGCTGCATCAATGGCAGCTCCATCAGCGCGGTTAATTCGTGTGTATTTATAAATAAAAAATCCATCATTCACCATTTTTGATTATTTCAAATCGTAATTTTCAATATCATTCAGCATCAATTGATATCAAATAATTACACATAATGATTAACTAATAATCTAGTTTAAATGACTGAATGATGGTGTCAATGGAGTTTTTGAGAGTGATATCGAATGAACCTAAATGAACCTGATTTATTTTTTTGCTTAACGAGTGTTGACGGTATCAGCGAAATGAATAGCGTTTGATCGCGTCGTGTTAGAGGAGGATTACCCTAATCCTCCACAACCGACGATGTAAAGATCGTTGTCTTCGATTTCCACGTTCTTAATCGCATCACGCCCCAGACAATAACGACAAGCATAAAAATCAATAAAGTAGGGGCAACAGGGCTATTAGTGCGCCTTAAAAGCATCAAGGACAATAATGGTGTTAATCCTGCTGCAAGGCTTGCCGCTGTGGCATATAACACGGATAAAACGGTACAACGTAAGTTTAAAGGAAACATTTCCGCTAACATCACAGGAACCGTTGCATAATATGCCCCCGCTGGGATGGATATTAAGCACTGAGACAGTATTAACATGCCAAAATTGCCATGAGCAAGCAGATAAAAGAAGGGTTGGGATAGAAACCAAAATCCTAGACTTGCCGCGATCACGATTTTTTCACGACTTATTTTATCGGATAATTTGCCAACGATTGGGAATACACACAACATCACCGCCAACGCGATAATATTTGATCCAATAATTTGTTGATCAGTAAAATGTCCAAAAATATGGGCTTGAATGGGAGCGTAAATATAAATTTGAAAGGTCGAGGTAACACCTAAGCAACTCAGAACAAATGCATACAATGCTTGTAATTTATTACGCGCAAGAAATTGACAAGATTGCTTCAATAAATAATTGAATTTTGGTTTTGGATGATCAGCATAATAGGCAATATATGCTAGGCTTTCAGGAATACAAATGCGTATATATAAACCGATAGACGAACCAAGTAATCCTAGTATAAAAGGTACCCGCCATATCATCCACTCTAATTCAGGATAGGCGTTTGTTAAGCGCGCGACGATTAATGCAGTGATAGACGCTACCAGTAACCCTGCTATGGCACCAAACGATGCCCAACTGCCGGTATACCCCTTATTAGTGGCATCAGCATTTTCCACTAAATAAGTTGATGAATTAAGATATTCCGCTCCGCAAGAAAAACTTTGAATAACACGTAAAATCAATAAAATGACCATCGAGTTCATGCCAATTGAACTGTGAGATGGAATAAATCCCATTAAAGCCGTCGCAATTCCCATACTTAAAATGGAAATGGCTAACATTATTTTACGTCCATACGTATCTGAAAATAAGCCTAAAAACGCAGCCCCAATAGGTCGTGCAAGATACCCTGCAAAGAAAGTAACAAAAACAATAGCTAACCCTTTGTTCGCATCACCCATTAAATATTTTGCAAAATAAATAGATAATAGGCCGCAAATAGCCATATCAAATGCTTCAATTAGATTTCCCATCATCCCTGCTAAAATAATGCGAGTTTGATGTTTTATCATTCTGCTGACCTTTGGTTTAGTTCATTGTAGGTGGTAAAAGACTCGGCATCTTCAACGCGATCAAAAAATAAAAATCCATTGAGATGATCAATTTCATGTTGCAAGATTCGGGCTTCTAATCCAGTCGCATGCTTCTTGATAAAATTACCATCCATATCATAACCGGAATATTCGATTTCTGTAGCTCTTGGCACTTGTCCCATAAGATCTCCGCAATTAAGACATCCCTCATAACCGGACTCTTTTGCTTCAGATAATATTTTAAACGTAGGATTAATTAAAACGGTATCAGGGATATCCACTTCCGGTTTACGACGCTTCGCATAAGCAGTACCAAATACGATGACACGCTTGCTGACGCCAATCTGGGGAGCGGCCACTCCGACAGCACCTTTTTCCTTCATGATGTCAAGCATTGTGCGCGCTAAGTCTTTTAACCAAGTTGTTTTGAATTCTTCGGGAGCGACCGGTTCAGCTATCGCTCTTAAGGTTAGATCTTCTTTTTCAAGTAGCGTTTTCATAAGGCACCTTATTGTTGATAATCAGTTTTAATTGAGTTTTTTGTTGAATGGTGTTCGTTTTGGGGCTGATGAAGGGGAGTTCATGCAAAATATGTTTCAAACAGAATCGCCCCATTCGTATCAGCATAGCAATATTATTGTGGATCTTAGTTTGAGTGGCTTCATCATTGGATTTTGATGCAAATGTATAAATGACGCGATACTCATCATAGATCGATGGAATGGAAAGGCCTATGCAAAAATCTGCCGGCCGCTGTTCCCACACTTGGGCTTGTTCTTGTTTGAAAAAATCATACTGAAATCGTGCATCTGACAGCCATAAATTGTGCTCTATCATTCTCCATTCAATGCCTGGCTTTGATGAGAAAAACAGCAACTCGTCTTTAGGCGTCAACAAGGCAATCGCCATGTAATCGATCTCAATCTGTCCCAACACATTACGAAATATCCGAGCAATAACGCGATAATGCTTAAATAATAAGTCACTTGCCTGTGGATGCAGGGTAATTTCTGAAGTATTCATAATCACATGCTTCTTACCCTACGTGGCTGCTTTTGTTGCGTTTTTCTTTATAAGAAGAAATCGAACCCAATGCCAAATTAACAATTTTTTCTAAGTTTTCGTTTGAGGTGTCAATTTCTCGTACTTCGCGTATCAACCCCATGACAAAGTCCGCGTAATCATCCATATCACCTGTTTCATCTCGGTATAAAGCCTGACTTTCATTTAAAATATAATGCATCAGATCATCATTGATTGTATTCGATTGATGAATAACGTTAGGCTCTTCTTGTTCTCCAAATAATAACCATCCAGGTGGGACCTTTAAACAAGCAGCAATATTGATCACCTTGTCATAATCAGGTAGCGCATCTCCGCGAATATAACGTCGACAAATTTGCTCAGATGCACCTGCAAATTCTGAAAGTGTTTTCATGCAAATTCCGTTTGGAGATCGCGATGCACTATGACCGCTTGACTTCATGGCATCAATTAGGCGATTTGAGAATTTTTTATACTTACCTTTGGTCATAGTCATGATCATCCTAAATTTAGTTAATCAAAATTATCATATAAATCGATATCAATCAATTTCATATTATATATTTAAAATATATTTACATTAAAATCTATTGAAACTTACATCAATATCGTATTAATATAAGTTTCGACAAAACGGATTGTCAGTTAATATTGTAACGCATACTCCAACCATTCGCTATAAAAAAATAAACGATACGTAGTTTTAACCAAACAAGGGGTTATGATGCAAGATATATACCCATCGCTAATGGAGTTGCGAATTTAGTCCAGGTATGATCAAATACCGGCATGGAACGACGACTTACAACACAAGAACGTGCAGACTTACAAAAGCGCCATAAAAAAGAGCGCGATGGACGTATTCGAGATC
>DAIDKT010000017.1 GCA_027449905.1 Legionellales bacterium | reverse complement strand
CGATCTCGAATACGTCCATCGCGCTCTTTTTTATGGCGCTTTTGTAAGTCTGCACGTTCTTGTGTTGTAAGTCGTCGTTCCATGCCGGTATTTGATCATACCTGGACTAAATTCGCAACTCCATTAGCGATGGGTATAGAGGTATTTCAAATGAACGAGTTTAATACAGTTTTAGATAAAATTGAAGTTGCATCTTCCAATGATGATGTAATAGGAACACCGTCTTATCAAAATATTAGCAGCCGTAAGTGGCTCGCTAGGCTAAGAGATTGCTCTATAGACCGTAAAGAAGGGTCTCACTGGCTCAGAACCACGCTTCATGTTAATGATATTGGCCAATGTAAGGGAAGAAGCAATGAAAATGCAGATAGCTTAGCTAATATTCTGATTATTGATTGTGATAAACACATCACCCCCGATGGTCAAGAGGTTGATGGTGCGCCGGATCCACTAAAAATTAGTAATATTTTGAAAGCTCACGAGATAGCTCACATATTGCATGGCTCTCATTCTCATTATGTGGGCGGGAAAGACAATCGTTATCGCATCGTTTTGGTAACCAGTTCACCTTATAGAAAAGGGCAATTATCCGCAACGGTAGAATCAATGATTGCTTTGATCAACATAGGGCTGTCTTCACTTGAGGAAAATTTATTAGCCAATGCTGTTGAAAACTCAACATGGGCACAAAGTTGGTATTATCCTCGTCAACCAATAAATAGCACCATTGAACCCCTATATGTGGAGTATATGGATGGTCAGCTTATTGAGGTCAGCGACCCACTTAAATTACCCTCAAATAATCATATGGCACCAAGACAGATTAAAAAAACAAAGCCAGGTGAAATATCAGTAATAGATGCATTTAATCAACAAAAAAATCTTGCTGATGCTTTAAGTCATTATGGTTATAAATGCATATTACCGAATAAATGGCTGCGTCCCAACTCTTCATCGAAGCGTGCGGGCATCACAGTCAAAGATGAAAAATTTTTCAGTCACCATGGGGATGTGTTCCATGATGGATATTGGCATGACTGTTTTGATTTATGGCGAGAAATGGAGGGCTTAACCCTAAAAGACGCGATTATCAAGGCAGCGCAGAATACCTTTGCTCCGGACGGTCGTACGGTTGATGAATACAACAAAGGTTTAGTTAACAAAAAAAATCAGCCGATACCGTTGCCAGATCCTCGTCCTACAGTAATGCCATTTCATCCAGATATGCTTCCATTAGCAATGAGAGACTTCATTTTGGATGTGGCTGAACGGCAACAAAGCCAGCCTGATTTCATTGCTGTTGCTGCTATTGTGGGGGCGTCCGGCTTGTTGGGTAGAAAAATATTAATTCGGCCAAAGCAGCATGATGATTGGGAGGTGACTCCAAACCAGTGGGGTGCCATTATTGGACGTCCATCAGCCATGAAAAGTCCATCAATGAAAGCTGCACTTAAGCCTTTGCAGCAAATTGAAGCAAAAGCGGCTGAGCAGTATGCCGAGGATATGAAAAATTATAATGAAGAATCTGAGTTAATTAAAATTGAGAAGGAGAATGCCAGAACAAAGGCTAAAACTGCTTTGAAAACCAATAGGGATGAAGCACGAAATCTATTAAAAATGGTCGAGTTGGAGCTACCTATTCGAGCCAGACTAATTGTAAATGACGCCACTGTAGAAAAATTAGGGGTTCTATTAAATGAAAATCCTAACGGTCTGATATTAGTTCGTGATGAATTGGCAGGCTGGCTCTCTAAATTGGTTAAAGAGGAGTACCAAGGTGATCGCGCATTTTATTTGGAGTGTTTTGATGGTAACGGTTATTTCACATACGATCGCATTGGACGCGGCACCATTGAAATCAAATACTGCACACTAAGTGTGATTGGGGGAATACAGCCAACAAAAATAGCCAAACTGGTACGTGATGCCATGAGTGGTATTGCTGATGATGGTTTGATACAACGGCTTCAATTGGCTATCTGGCCGGATGATGTGGGTAGCTGGGAGTGGCTTGATAAAGCGCCTAATAAATCTGCCAGAGATGCTTATGATGCAGTGTTTGAAACTCTACATAATTTACGTTTTGATACTGCACCTGATGAGCCGCCCTTTTTGCGCTTTACGCCAGATGCACAGCAATTATACGCTGAATGGATGGAAGAACTTCAAACAAAAGCAAGAGGAGATATCCATCCCGCAATCGAAAGCCATATGTTAAAAATGCCACAAACAATTGCTGGCTTGGCATTGCTATTCGAGATCATTGATGGCGGACGTCATGCAGTTGGAATAGTAGCAACAGCCAGAGCATTAGAATGGGCTGATTACTTACTTAGCCATGCTAACCGTCTTTATAGTATTGCTACCAATCAGAGCATACATAATGCTCGATTGATCTTGGAGCGGAAAAATAAGCTTCCCAACCCTTTTACTGCTCGTGAAGTCCATCGTAAAAATTGGGCAGCCCTTGACAGTATCACTGTCGTCAATGAAGCCTTAGAATGCCTTGTTGATTACCATCACTTAGTGCCAAAAGAGCAGGCTTCAACTACCAACGGTGGTCGACCGACAGTTAGCTATTACTGGAACGTTGTGGATAATTGAGGCTATCAAAATGAGACGATGGCTGAGAAAAATAGAGAATATGCCAGAAGTCAAACTGACAGAACTGCCAAAACCTAGTTCTGTCAGTTTTGTCGGTACCGATTTAGTGCTTACGAGTGAAAACAATCCCGATAAATTAAATCTCATTGAGTTCGTTAGTCGATGTTGCAAAGGTTTTTCAGTGACTGCCCAGCAAGTCATTGATCATCTACTTTCAATAGAGGATGAACAGGATATAATCAATGGAGATACGCCTGTGGATTCATTACGATTACATATCAAATTATTGATCGAAAATGGCATGCCACATTATTCAGGTAAGCCTGGCTAAAAAACAGTGGAGCGTGTTATGTCAAAAAAACAACTGGATGCCAACAAACCGATTAAAAGATCAGTTCAAAATGAATTCATCTCAAGTATTGTTCAGAGTAATGCTATAGCTACAAGCAACGATTATAAAAATGATGATTTTGATCTTGAGCGTGCGAAAAACAAAAGTGAAATGAGCCTCGCTGCTTTGAACGTTGAGGGTGGACTACAGGCGATGTTGGCATCTCAAATGCTTGCAATTAATAAGCTTCAGCATACTTGTATGACAGTCGCTAATAACCTTACACAAAGCGAGACTAGTCGCTATTATATAAATACAGCAATAAAACTGGCGAATACGTTTGTGCAACAGGCAGCATTGCTAGCTAAACTCCAGGGCGGGGGTGAGCAAAAAATTGTGGTTCAGCGAGTTGATATATCCAATGGTGGTCAAGCAGTTATTGGGAGCGTGAATACCCCAAATAAGAACTGACAAAACTGACACAATTCAGCGTAAATAATTGTTATAGGGAGTTGAGACGAAAAATATGAAAACTACCCCATGCACCGAGCAAAAATCATATGCCTTTAACAACGCGCCTCGTTGTGGTGCTAAGACACGACGAAATAGTGTTTGTCAGTCACCTGCTATTAAAGGCAAGGCTCGATGTCGAATGCATGGGGGTGCTAAAGGGGGTGGTGCTCCCAAAGGTAATAGTTACGCAGTAACGCATGGCCAATCAACATTAGAAATGAAGGCATTTAGAAAATCTGTTCGACAAATAATTAAAGAAGCTATAGAGCTTAAAGATGATCTTAAATTATGAGATTGAAGGCTGTTAAAATATAGGGCATCGTGATGTTTAATCAAAAAACCACAGATTTTTGCAAGCAGCTCAATATAAGGTTGCCTATCATTCAAGCGCCTATGGCCGGTGGAATAATTACACCTGCTTTAATTAGTAAAGTTACTAAAAGCGGAGGACTAGGCTCATTACCCCTGGGTTATTTATCTATTGAGGAAGCACACGATGCTATTCGTAAAACAATGGCGCTCACATCAAAACAATTTGCAGCAAATCTATTCATCCCAACCCCCATAACCCATCCCTCAAAAAAACAGGTTGCAACAATGCTGGCGTATGTAAATCAACATCGTTTATCTCTTGGATTACCGACCTTGCTTGAGATTCCACTATGGGTTGAACCCGATATCGATGAACTATTAGACATGATCCTCAAAGAAGGTATATCCATTATCAGTTTTACGTTTGGTATTTTAAGTCACATTACGATGAAGAGGCTGCTGGGAAAAAATATTTTTATTATGGGCACAGCCACTACTGTGCAAGAGGGATTGGCATTTGAAGCTGTTGGATGCCATGCTGTAATTGCTCAAGGGTATGAAGCAGGAGGACATCGTGGCGGTGGCTTTTTAGAGGGTCAAAGTAGCGGACTTATTGGAACTATGGCTCTTGTTCCTCAAATGGTGGATGCATTGAATATTCCAGTGATTGCAAGCGGAGGTATCATGGATGGGCGAGGTATAGCTGCTGCATTAACATTGAGCGCTAGTGCTGTTCAAATGGGCACTGCATTTTTAACTTGTGAAGAAAGCAATGCTTCTCCTCTGCATAAGCACATGATTTTGGATAGCCCAGCAGAGAGCACATCCATAACTCCTATTTTTACAGGAAAACCGGTTCGTAGTTTTAAAAATGAATTGGTTACCATGACGGAAAAAAACTTTAGTGATAATGATTTACTTCCCTACCCGATGCAACATCAGCTTACAAAAGAGTTAAGAAGCATTGCAAATAAATCAGGTCGTTTGGAACATGCAGGCTTATGGAGTGGGCAAGGTAATCAATTAAGCCGTTCACTTTCTGTTGAGCACTTGATGACTACACTTGAAAAAGAAACTGTTTCTGCTCTTTCTCAATTTAAATATTATTAAGATAAATGCTTGACTATGACGTTGCGTCATAGCCTAACCTTGGAAACAAGGAGGAAAAAACGATGAAACAATGGTATGCAAAAGAACTAAGTAAACTTACGCAAGTATCGGTGCGTACGTTACACCACTATGACAAAATTGGTTTACTTAAACCTACGCTTCGCCAAAGTAATGGTTATCGTTTGTACTCTGAAAAGGATTTGTTAAAGTTGCAACAAATTATCGCGCTTAAGTTTTTTGGCTTTGAGTTGTCTCAAATCAAATTATTGCTTGCTAAACAGGATGATGCCATTGAGAACTTCGCTATGCAGTCTAAGTTTTTGCAAGAAAAAGCAGAGACTCTTCTGGAAGCAAGCACGATATTGAAGCGCGTAACTAATGATTGTAGCAATAAAAAATCCATTCCTTGGGAACAAATTATACAATTAATAGAGGTATATCACATGACGCAACAACTCGAACATTCTTGGGTTAAAGAAATATTCACGCCTGATGAATTAAAACAGTATGCAGAGTTTGAAAAAGAAATGAAAGCATCTGGTGAAAAAGCGGTTTTTAAAAAAAATTGGCAACAATTGGTGGATGAATTAAAAGATAACCTTAAAAACGGTCCTTATTCCAAAGCAGGTATTGATTTAGGCAAGAAATACATGGATTGGGTTAATGGAATATACGGTAAAAAATATGCCCACCTGAGAACCAAAAAATGGGAGCAAGGGTTTGGAGAAGGAAAAGGCCTTGATGAGATTGGGTTAACGCCCGAATTGATGTCCTGGATAGAAAAAGCTACGGATGCTTATTGGAGAGACCGAATTTATGGGCTTCTCAACAAGGTCGAAACTATGTCTTCTTCTACTGCCCTAACCCTTTGGAATGAGATACTCGATGATATGTATGGTGATGAGGAAGCTCGAAAAAGTACAATTTACGAAATGGCATTAAAAGATGAGAAGGTGAGTGAAGCGGCAAAAGCTTGGCTGAGAAGTATATCCAAATCGTAATATTGGTTTTCTGGCTCTATTTTATGCCATGATGTTTCAGTTAAGTGTCGTAAAGTAGGGCCATAAAAATATGATTTTCATATTTCTCATTAATGCAAACACCATTTTTATGAATACCCTCGGTTATAAAACCAAATTTTTCATAAAGTGCAATAGCAGGTTTATTGTTTTCACGCACAGTTAACTCAATACGAGTTAAGCCTTTTGCTTTTGCTGCTTGAAGCGCTATCTTAATCAGTGCCTCACCAACGCCCTGACCGCGGTAAGGAGCTAATACACCTATACCTAGCGAACCAATGTCAGCAAAAACAGGGCGATCAAGCGAGGTTATGTGGGCCTGTCATTTTAAGTGTGTAAATAGCCATAATCAGGTATTCTGATGCACAAGCTAAGGAGTACCGTTTTTGAACAAGGATTTATGGTTATGAACATCAGTGATGAAATGTTAGATGATTTAATCGGCAATGCCAAGA
>DAIDKT010000016.1 GCA_027449905.1 Legionellales bacterium | reverse complement strand
CATTGTAGAGCATGAATCTCTTAAAGAATTGTGTAGATAGTGGTCAATTTCTTGCATATTTAGCCCCTTGTTTAAGCAGGCTAATTTGATCATGACGCGATCTTTATTTCAACCACTAATTCGTGGGGATACATCAGTTCGTGAATATCTTTCTGGTAAAATTGGTAATGTAGCGCCGGCTATTGCAGTTATTATCAAAAGATACGCTCCAATTGCGTTAGCTATGGATGAGTTTTTTCAAAAACTTCAAAAAGAAAATAAATCAACGGCATATCCCGCAATACAACTGGAAAAATTGCTCGCTTATTAATCTCTGAGTTTTTTTTAGTCACGAGTTTCGCACTTAGCTCATGCGGCTTGAAGTATTAAGATTTTTATTTGCTCCTGAATAGCGTTTTTAATCACACTCCAGTTTTGTTGATACAGTGTGATTTTTTGTGTTATGCGCAATTTGTGTTGCTCAAACCAAGCTGAAATAGCAAGAAAGATATGATTTCTCTGCGATCGACCTGTGCGTGCCTGACAACGCTCTATTCGGGCGGGCTCGGGCTCGCCTTTTCGATAACATTTGTTTTAAGGCAATTCGTTGGGCATTGAGTTTGTTTGTAAAAAGACCCAAGTAGTCTAAAATTAAACTAATTTGGTCACTTCGTCACTCAGCAAGGTGTTTGCGATGACGTGCATAAAGTCAAGTGAGGATTGTATGAAGCTGATGAGGGCTGAAAGCGTTACTGAAGCACTTGAAAAAATATCTTTCAATGAAGGGTCGACTCCTTTCACGCAGATTCGTTTGAAAATAAATTCAACAGATTTAAATGGCGAATCCTTTGCTCGCTTCTTGGCTCATCTGAAGGATTCGCGATTACAAAAATTGGAGTTAATTTTTCCGGCGGATGAACCTATCGATAAAGCCCTCATAGATAAGCTAATGAAAATCACACCATCGTTTAATTACCCCGTTATTATCTTGAGAGATGGGGAGGTAATTAGATCTTATACAGATTCTATCTTGGTTCCTTTTTATAAACAAGTCATTGAGAACATGCGCCAATATCATCAATCTACTTCACAAGAAGCGGTGATGACGGCTGATTTGGATGACAATCTAAATGCAGACAGTGGCGCCATCGGCGATTGGAGTAAACCAATAAAAATGAAAGCGCTCCTCAACAGAGAATCCAAGCGAGTTTTTTTTGACGCGCAAATTCCACTTGAAATCGAGTTCAACGCCACTGAGCAAGAAGAAGAACAAGTGGAAATCGATGTTAACGAGGAAGAGAACGTTTATGCAGAAATTGAAGAAAATAATGAAATCCAGGAACAAGGGATGTTTGATGGTGAACTAATTGATTTTAACGCATTTGCAAGTCGGTTACATCAATCAGGAACCAAAGATTTATATTCTGATCAATACGACCAGTTATACGCTACATTTCGAGGTGAGTTATTTGCAAATATGCCAAAAGCGATCAAGTTTGTATCTGAGGCTGCATCCAGTGAGCTTTTGAAACACGGTGGGGATTTCGCCACCTTAAATGCCGATAATCTGCCAGATGGTTTTTTCTTAAAGCAAACCGCAGCAAGAGAATGGGTATTAGATTATTCGGATGATTATTTGGGTGAACGAAAAGGCAATGTATTTACTCCCAAAGTTGGTTATGACGCCACACCAGAGCCTTTTGCTTCAACTTATCTTTACGGCGATTATCCTGAACTTGGTTTACCAATAGAGATTAAAAATGGATTAACGGAAGTTGGTATCTCGCGAACGGACACTTGCGAAAACCTTTGGATTAGATATGGAGAGCCTGGTATTAATCAGCTACTAGAAACATTAGCCTTTTGTAAGCAAAAGTCTCCAAATTTTACAGCGTTTCTTCACGAGCATTATTTAAGCCGTTTTATTCATTGGGATGTTTTATTGGATAATCCTGAGGAATTGGAAACGTGGAAGGTGATTGCTTTGTACGAACCAACAAAACTAGCGTGTTTGCAGGAGTTTATCACAAAAACGGACCGATCAACCCGCTTTAAATTGCCTGACATCGTGGTTGGTTTTGAACAATTCTGGAGAGAATGGTCTGATATTGCAGAAAAAAATAAACTGCCTCAGGGAGCTATCCTTAACTCATGGACTCAACCGAAAGGAGGTAATCCAGTTGTCTATATGGAACGATTATTAACCATTTTAAATAATGCGCGCAATGTTAGTGAACAGCTGGGGCATCATGATGTCATATCACTTAAAAATTACGAAGGTTATTACGCATCAAAAAATGAAGGCTTTAAAGTCGTAACCAGCCAGATGCACTTTGCTTATGACCCTGATAAACAAAACCAATGGATTTTTAACCCAGAACAAACAATATTTCGAACTGACTTAGACACATTACTTAATGATTATAAGGCTGTTAATGCGAGGAGGTTGCAACTTCAAAAACCACCGGTGGTTGATAAAAATAACCATAATTTAATTGAGGGCTCTTATCGCTACATAGGACAACAACCGTTGGGTGTAGATATCCGTGAATATGAAATTCAATTAAATAAATTTTTACAAGGGTTTGATAGCCTGGATTATGATCAATCTGGCCCTGCAATCGTATCACTACAATTTTTAACCCATGAACGCTATGAAGGGAAGGTTCCGTTAGTTACCTTATTGAAAGAATTATATTATATGTCATCTACGCATCCAGAAGTACTGGTTGAAGCTGCAGCCTGCTTAAATCGAGTTGCAAAAGAGGCTCAGCTTCATTTAAGTGATACGGAAGGACTGGCGATTTGTCGGCGCTTCGCGGGGATGAATTCCGCCGAATTTCAATCGAACGGGGTTTCGAAAGAAGCTTGTATTAAGAAGCTATTTGCTTCATTGGTTAATAATCGATTAGGTACAACAAAGTTTATCCAATTTATGGCAAAAAATATAAGCGATAAATGGCCGGCTAATTATGCGTTAGATACGGCCGAATTTTTGTCACGCGATCCAACTATTGATCTATATTTTCGCGACAACCTACTTTTATTTTGTGCACTAATCAACACAAAGAAAACGGAAGCTTATTTTGCAGGTAAAAACGATCCAGCTGTTTTACAGAATCTTGAAAAAATCAAAGCCTTCTTATTAGATGCTGCAACAAACAAAGAGCATCCCAATAATTATGAATATGCCTACCAACTTATTACCGATGGTCAAAAATTAATAGGTTACGGGACATGTATAGCGGTTTATGACGATTTGAAAGCATTGGAATTACCCGATAGTTTTAATGCAGGTGAGGTTGAAAGGATCCTGGCCAAAAACAAGTGTGGTGTAACAACGGCAGTACCCACTATTTTTGCAAGAGATAGTCAAGTGGTAAAAACGAACTTGATCCTATTCTTGCTTGGGTTAGAAAGCTACAGCGCCGGAACAGGGTTTTCACTATCCCCACCTGAAGACGAAGCAAAGAAAGCCGAATGGCAACTGCACGAGCTGGCGTTGCAAAATAAAACCATTGAAGTGTTGCATGCTGAGCTTAATGATGCATGGGTTCGTGTCGGTTCGCGCATGTCTTACGAAGCAAAAGCGTTATTAAAGCCGTTTATTTCTAGACTATTAGTCGGTCTCATTGATGAAGAGTTTGCCCGACTTGATTCATTGGAAAATTCAAGCAAACTAAAATTAAAAATCACTGAGCTACTTGCTACGAGAGAGGTGAAGGATTTTGATGAGCTAAATCAAATAACCAATCAAGTTCATAAACTAGTTGATCAGTTCAAAGTATTTCAATCACAAGATAATTTTAAGTCGAATGAATCTAAATTGGTGGCGTTATTTGTCAATGCGAATATGCGCTCATATGACTTAGAAACGCTCTTGATGCTCAATAATACCTTGGTGCAAATGTCTAACCGCGATTATTATCCGATTTTAAAGTGGTTCTTTGATGTATCTTCCAAATTTGACAAAGAAACACGTACCGAATATCTGACAGCAATCCAACGATTGCATCGGGCCGGCTTACCCTCTGGCTATATCACCAAAATCCTGACCTTATGTAACAACAAAAGCTTGGATAGGAATAATCGAGCATCATTAGTGGCCAGTTGTGTAAGCTTATTTGAGAAAGAAGCGGACGATCCGATTTTATCTTGGGTATTAGGTCATAAATCTTTGGGTGTCAATGAATGTAGGGGTATCATCAATGTAACCGAAAATCTGAATACGCCGCGTTTTGCGATTGCTAACTTGTTTAAATCGATAAAAAAACCATCAGCATTGACAAACCTATTAGCTAACCAAAATCCTGAAGATGGTAAAATTATTCAAATAATGGCCATGAGTCATGCGGTTACTTTTCCTAACGCGCTAGAAAAAGAAGACATTGATTTGGTTGAATTGCGAAATAGTTTGCGCGATTTGGGTGGGGCAAATCTGGACGAATTATATACTTTATTTACAGATACACGTGTAAATTTGCCTTGTTTGCGGGAAAGTTTAAAGACATACCATACGACTCCAGAACACAAACGGTCTTTTCAAGATCTAAAAAGTCAACTGGAAAAGGCACCGTTTGGTAAACGGCCATATGAAAAGCAGTTTGACATCAAGCAGGTTGAGCGGGTCGTGAATGACTTTGTTGATCTGAATCACGGTTCAAAATATCCATATCACCGACGCAAGCAAATGATGGAAGCCCTTTTGTTTATAAACCGTGCTGGATATGATTTGCCTATATACAACAATCAGGCTGCTAAAGATTTATCAAACAAAAACCTGCAAGACTTATTTCAAGCCGTGAAGCGAGGAGAGCCAAGCCACTTGGATCCTTTTCAGCGTCGTCTTTATGCCTTGGGACTGATGAGAGAAGTGATGTATCGCACCACCGGGCAATTTGCCTATTCAACCCAAATGCTTGCCTTGATTGATTGCATGATGCACGAAGGAGATGTGATATCAAACATTGATACCGGTCAGGGAAAAAGCTTAATTGATATGATGAAAGCATCCTTGTTGTGGCTTGAAAGTGATCGGGTTGATCTCAGTACCTCATCCATTGTTGATGCCAAGCGAGATCTGGAATTGTATGGGCCTTTTTTATCTTTATTAGGTATCCCCCATGGTACGCACCCCATCACCACTGACACATCGCTTGAGTCAATCACCACCGATACCATGCGAAATGAGTATAAAAGCAAAGGGATTAATATCAGTACCATGGCGAAATTTGCTCTATTCGATGAAAAAATGAGAGCGGAGGGAAAAACGATAGGCTCATCAACAGATAGAGTATCATTGGTGATGAATGAATCTGATTTTACCATTTTAGATGACAGAACCATTTATCGTTATGCAGCAACCAATCCACAGACGGCGCTAACGGAAAAACAAGAATGGGTTTATGAGGCCATCAATGCGTTTGTTCAAGGTGATGAGCGTTTTAGAGTAGGGAATACAACTAAAGCAGAGGATGTTTTGAACTTAAGACAGTATCTGTTGAAGGAGGCCAAAACTCGTGGCCAAAATGCGTCATTTATTGGAAGAAAAATCAGCAATCCGCAGTTATTGGAATGGATAGAATCCGCCATTTTGGTGAATTATCAATTGCAAGAGAATGTTGACTATGTCATCACGGATAAACCAATTACCAAAAAAATTCGCGGTGTTCAGAGAGACACATATGCTGCAAAAATACTACAAATCGATGGCAAAGTGAGCCCTGACACCCAATATGGGAAAGGCATGCAGCAATTACTTTACGCCAAGCTGAACAAAGAAAAGCGGTGCAATCCGCCTTTTGTTCTCGAGCCACAAACAAAGACCATCATTTCTTTTAACAACAAAAATAGAATTGATTATTATCGGTCAAAAAAAGGATATATCTGGGGTTCATCTGGAACAGTTGGGTTTGGCGGTGAAATTGATCTGCAATATCGAAAATACGGATTTGGGTTCTCAGCGCTCCAGCCGCATCAGGAAAAGCAGGTGCTACATCATGATGCGCTAGAATATGAAACGCAAGAAGCCCATTTTGAAGCGATTTTTAAGCGCATTTCTGATAACCGTCAGCAGAAAAAAAACATCCCCCCGACTTTGGTTTTTTTAAAAGACATCGAGACGGCGAAAGAGTTTAAGAAGTATTTGGGGACTAAGGGATTTTTAGGACAACATGACCAGCTCTATACCGGTGTGGGTGATGAAGAGGCTGTTATTGCGAAAGCAGCCGATCCTGGCATGATAACTATCACAACACCAGCATTGGGACGAAATACAGACATTAAATACCCTGAGATAGGTATGAATGTGATTGTTGGGTTTTTGAGTCCGAAGAGACCACGAATACAAATGGCAGGACGCACGGGTCGTCAGGGTTCAAAAGGTCAAGTCGATTATCTTTACAATAAAAGCGACTACCCTGGTAAAACGATGGAAGATGTTGAAAGAGAGTTTGAAAAAAAAGCCGAAGATGAGCGGGCTTTTAATGAAGAATTATTTAGTATCCTGGGTTACCTATTGGAACATGTGGATAGCCATCCTCCGCTTGAAAAAGATTTTTTCAAACTACATTGGTCTCCATTTAGTGAGTGGGTGGAAAAATTGTATCGTGATAAAAAAGTGGAGGGCGCCTATCAATCGGACGATTTTCTAAAAGAGGTTGTTGAGCGGTTTAATGCACGTGTAATGCCAAATAGCCACATCAACTATGGTGAATTAAAAATCCAAATAGAGGCTCGATATTCCGCTGCTGGTAAATATGCTTCTTATAATAAACCAGTAAAAATAAAAGACTGTGTTTCACCAGACGTGTTGGCTTACTACTTTTTAAATGTGTCCGAGCCGAATCGAAATAACGGGGAGCAAGAAGCAGAAAATTTTCCTCAAGAGGCAAAAAAAAAGTTAAAAAAATTATTTTCATCAGTACACAATAATCAGTTTAGTGACAACAATAATGACTATTTAAGCTACCTAAACACAACGCCTGCAGTCAGATCTCAGATTAAAGCGGTTCATCAAGAATTTTTATCTGATTATTTAAAACAACAAGCTGGCTATTCACAGTCATGCAGCGGTTGGTTCAAACGTTGGTTAGGCTTTGAAGGACATTTGAATCGATTGATAAATGATTCTCAATACCTTATGTTGTTTAAAGCATTGTCATCTATTCGGGGGGAGGCTTCACAAAATACAGTCGCCGAACCTAATAGTGAAACACAAGACCTTGCTGCGGTTAAGTTGTCATTAAAAACCTTGCTGAAAGAATACACGCAATATAACTGGTTTGTGAGCAGCGCTAAAAAACAAGCGGCCAGGGACTTAATCATTTCTCTTGAGAAAGCGACGTCGTATCAAGAGCTGGTCACTGCTTTGATGGACAGTAAAATCTTTGTGATGCAACAAGACATCACGCAATATAAAGTACGATATAGAGCGATTTTTTTCGGAAAAAGCCGTTTTCAAACTGTGCTGGACCAGGCCTTAAAATTTACATCTGCGATGTCAAGTCAAGGGCTGCCTAATGATAAAATAAAAGAATATGCAAATCAATTAAGTCAACTAGCGCAGAATGGGGAAGCAATCGATGTTGATGATTGTCTGGCTTCACTCGATAAACTGAAAGAAAAGATGAAATCTCTTAATCCAAGCGATAAAGCCAATGCACAAGTTCTTGAGCAGAGTCTTGAAACCTTGTTGGATTATAAACACTCTGGAGATCTGTCAACTACCGGGATGGGTGGGAGAAAATCGGCAGGCGGTTAGTGAAACGTTGTACTCGGGCTGTGTTGACCATTCATCTTCTGAAACCCGATGCAGGTGTGTTCTATCCATTTTTAAACTGATCCTGCAACCCTTGTGATAGTTTTTTTCAGTCTTTACTTACAACTAAGCGAGGCAGTAACAATAGGTTGACGTTTATTCATTTTGTGTTAAAATAATCACCATCATGAATTTATAATGAGCTTTCCATGGCCGTTAATCTTAAAGAATTAGCCGTATTCACCCCCGCATTGTATTACGATTTTGATCCGGAAGACACTGAAAATTATTCGAATTCAAGGTCTTATGGCTTTCTCATTGATGGTATCCAGCAAAAAATGGATATGGCGGCAGCTCTACTATATGCTCAAAATGAGATTTATCCTAAATTAAAAGCAGGCTGGCAAGGGAGTACGCCAGAGGAACTTAATCACTGGCTAAAAGAAATTCATAAACGCTGTACAAAGACTTTATTGTCGGATGCACGCTTCTGTGGTGAATATACACCATCATATGGTGTTGTGTTACGTTGGCGTCTTGGCTGCGAGTTGTATGAGCCTGTATTGCTTTTATTGGATACAGAGCCTTCTTCGTCGCACTATTTTGAATTATTTAGAAAAACCATTGAACATTTTAATATAAAAGATAGCACAACGTTCGAGGCCTTCTGCAGCTTATTAAGGAGGCAGGCTCACAGAGAAGAGGTGATCCTTCCCCGTGATTTTGCCAAAGCGCAACCGCTATCGGCATTCGCCTTGAAACGCATGCAACTAGCCTATCACCGCGGACAATTAAGTGATGAGGAAAAAGAGCTGATTGAAAAATTTGTCATTGTTTGCATGCTGCCTGATCAAATTCCTGCTGTCATGCAAACTTTTGCAACAGAGACAATCCAAGCCATGTTGGATGTAGACACGACTGATCAACAGGGAACTATTCTGACTTTAGCAGAAATATTCTACAGTTTCGTGAAGATTCATCCATTTATCAATGGCAATGGCAGAACGGGTACTATTTTTTTAAATCTGATGTTGATTTCGCATGGGTTTCCAAGCATTTTGCTACGCTATTCCGGCGATAAAGAAAATCCAGAGAGTCTCTATAGTAAAGCCATGGGCGCGATAGAACAATCGCGATTACCACTTACAGAACTCATTTTAAACCGCATCCATGCCGATGCATACACCAACCCGCTATCTGAAACCACATTTCATTTGCAACTGCAGCTGAATCGCCTTTGTCAACACGCGGAAAATTATTTTGAACGAAGCTGTGTCATCGCATTGATTGATAAATTAATTCAAGAATTTTCCATCGCGCATTATCAAGCCAAACAAAAAATAACGGAAACTGGCGTCATCACAAGACTTTCGTCCAGTTTAGAGCAGGGACAATTGAATGATTTTTCGCTACTGCAAGATGATCCCACGCTGCATGATTTTCAGGCTAATGTGTCTGACCCAGAAAACGATTATATGCAGACTCAAAAAGCAGTAGCTCAATACACCTTGGATAGAGCTCGTATAGGATTGTTCTCAGGTTGTGCTCTTTTTACGGAAAAAGATAAGCTGAAAAAAATCGTTTTAAAGCAATTACGGGCGTTAACTGGGCACAGCGGTTGGAAGTGTAAAGTCTCAGAGGTTGAAGAAAATCATCAACCTATTTGCGCATGGATCATGTTTCCAACTGCCCAGGCAGAATCTGCAAGTGCACAAATCAAAAATCAGCTTAACCTTATCAATGCCACACACTCTATTGTTATCAAAGAAGGTAGGCAAAGTAAGGATCCGACTCAGTATATGATTCGACTCGACATCACTCATCTTGATGGCTTGTTTCCAAAACTGGAAGAAGAAATGACTGAGGCAATTAGTGCTGTTTGTATTTAGTCAGAACTGACGCAAAACCTCGAATTAACTTCTCACTGAACTCAGTGAAGGATCTACCCATGGCAAAAGTGGCTTGGCAAGGTGTCCGATTTTTCTGGGTAAGATCATTGTCACAAACGCCACTAACTCGACTTTATGAAATTTTTACGAATTCCCGTGGCTTGACCACGAGAACCACAAATTGCTCACTATGGATACCGACTTTCGTCGGTAATTCGTTCCATTTTAGATCGAAACGAAGTGAAAATGATCATTTTTTGGCTAGGATTAGAAATTTCATAAAGTTGAGACTAACTATAGAGTATAATAACATGAACCATTCTTAATGCAGCCTATCATGTCCAAACAACATTCTAATACAACTCCTGCCTCTGTTTGGCAATTTTTATGGCAAGTTATCAAACCCTATCGCTGGTGGTATGTTTTAATGCTACAAGCACCTGTTCTCACCGCATTTTATATTTTTGCTAATAATTACTCTTTTAAATTACTCGTTGATGCATTCTCAATCAATGGCCCCATTCAATACAGTCAATTGGTATTTCCAATTGCTGTATTTATTACGGCACAAATTGCGCTAGACGTCATTTGGCGGGTTAGTAATTTTGCAGAATGGAAATGCGAGCCTTTTGCTCGTCGCAAGCTACTGAGTACAGCTTATGATTACGTGCAATATCATTCTTACAGCTATTTCCAGAATACGCCAAGTGGCACCATTATTAGCAAATTGAAAGGAATTCTCGATGGTTATGATACGGTATTTTCCAATCTTCATCATGTTGTTGGAAAACACTTTTGTGTCGTATTTGTTTCCATTTTTGTATTATTGATAGTCAACACCAGCGTTTTTTTCTTTATGTTGATCTGGTGTATTTTATTTACCGTTATTATGTTGCCTATGGCGTTAAAGCTCAGTCAATTATCAAATGAAGCCGCAGAACGGAAGCATGAAGTTATCGGGTTTTTTTCTGACAATATTACTAATATTTTTTCACTATTTTATTTTGCAAAACGACAAACCGAGTTAAAAAATGCCAATGATTTAATGTTGAAACATTATGTTCCAAGCCAGATTACGCTTTATAAGTATGATTTTAAATTCAGCGTCATTGGATCTACCTTGTATTGGATCATGCTAATCAGCGTTTTTCTTTTTATGATTTACTTGCGTAAAAATGCGAAAATTTCCACCGGTGATTTTTTATTTGTTATGTTAACAACCATTGCAATTTCATTTGATTTATGGAGTTTTATGACTGGATTATGTGACTTTATGAAGGAGATTGGCGATTTTAAATCGTCTTTTTCTATCTTAGCCACACCCCATGCAGAGGTCGATGCTCCAGAAGCTACTGCATTCGCTATCTCAGAAGGAGGGGTTGTATTTAAAGACTTATCTTTTGCTTACGGGGAAGGAAACCCAGTATTTTCTCAATTAAACCTCACGATTAAACCGGGCGAGAAAATAGGATTGATTGGACACTCCGGTGCCGGAAAATCTACTTTAATTTCATTGTTGCTTAAAAACTTCAAACCAACTAGCGGCGATATCTTAATTGATAATCAAACGATTCATGACATTACATCAGACTCCTTGCGACAACAAATTGCATTAATTCCCCAAGATATTATGCTTTTTCATCGCTCTATTGGCGAAAATATTGGGTACGCAAAAGATAATGCAACCCAAGATGAAATTAAACAAGCAGCAAAGTTTGCTAATATTCATGAGTTTATTGAATCATTACCTGAAAAATACAATACTTTAGTGGGTGAGCGAGGTGTTAAGTTGTCTGGTGGACAACGTCAACGGATTGCTATTGCCCGTGCAATTTTAAAAAATGCTCCAATTGTAATTCTCGATGAAGCAACTTCAAGCCTAGACAGTATTACCGAGCAAGAAATTCAACAATCCATCAATTTAATTCTCGAAGAAAGTAAAGCCACGGTCATTGCCATTGCACATCGTTTATCTACCATCCGAGACATGGACAGAATTGTAGTTATGGAGGGTGGAATAATTATTGAAGAGGGTACTTTTGAACAATTAATCAATAATGAGCAGGGGTATTTCAAAAAATTATGGGGTAGCCAAGTCAATGGCATGGTGCTATAAAATAATTTGTTGACGCTATGGTGTCCATCCGTTTCTCATATTTAATCGTCAATAATTCGTTTACAACTTTTTCTGATCGTCATTCTGACAGGTCGCTGTCGCGAAATGTTTTAGGCGATGATGGTGAATATTTTCTAAGGTGATTTTTTGAATTCTACGATGAACGTTTCAATATTTGCACGTTAATCATAAAAATTCCAGTAAAATTTGCCTTATTGCCTTATATGATAGGTGTTTGATAAATGATAGACCTATAAGGATATAGCGATAATGTTTGAAAAATGGCGCAACCATCATTTATTACTACTGGCCTCATTGACAGCCGCCAGCTCCGCTGGAGTTGCACAGGCTCAAGTTGAGCAAAACGAACAGGCGACTTTTTTATCTAAATCACTTGAAATGCTCAAGTCCTCAGGTGTTGCGACCTTAAGTCTTGGTCCAGTCTGGGAAAGTGCCGGGAATACGCAAACGTTTTATTTAGCACCTAATATTGAAAAACCTATGCAGCGAATCATGCATCGCATGCGTTGCTAGATGGAGAGATTTTCTTAGGCATTCAAAAACCACTACGTGAAAAACTGGACGGTCAGATAGGTCTAGCAGTTGCCACAACGGGCAACGCATCTTTGTCAGGAAATATTTGGGATGACGCGGAGCCTCAATTTAATAATTACACGTACGACTACCAAGTAAGACATACGCATGTGGCGATTAAGGGCAAATTATTGAGCGAAGGAGGCTATATTGTGACCCCTTGGGTAAGCGGGAGTTTAGGCGTTGGTTTTAATCAAGCGCGTGATTTTAGCAACACGCCGACCATTAGTGAGTCGGTTGTTATGCCTAATTTTGCAAGCAATACGACAACAGCATTTACCTATACGCTGGGTGTCGGTGTTCAACGGCGTTTGAATCAACATTGGCAAGCGGGTGTTGGCTATGAATTTGCTGACTGGGGAATGAGTCAATTGAGTCGCGCATCAGGACAAACAATAAATAGCGGTTTGTCTTTATCCCATTTGTATACCAACGGATTTTTATTCAATCTGACTTATCACGCATAAGGACATTGCAATGACTGCTATCTACCGTAAAACGTTAACCACTTTATTCAGCGCTCTACTGTTCTCTTTCAGCGCACTCCTTCATGCAGGTAGTCCTGTTTGGACATTAACGCCCTTAACTGCTACATCCATATCGGTGCCAGGCAATAATAGCACAGCTACGGTACAATACAAGGTAACGAATCAGTCGGCAAAGTTACACAGCTTGACGATGACGCCCATCACAGGTATCACGCAAATGACCACAGGAGCAGGGATTTGTAGCAATCCATTTACTTTACCATCCAGAGGGTCGTCTTGTACCTTATCGCTACAAGTTAATGGCAGTCAATTGACGCATTCGATTACGGATGGGCCAATCATTTGTGAGCAGGGCTCTGTTCTTCAGTGTTATAAGCCAAGTTCATCGAATGTTTTAAACATCAACGTGGGCACGAATGAGTACATGATAGGGGGCACGGTTTCGAGTCTTACGGGCAGCAGCGTTGTGTTACAAAATAACGGCACGGACAATGAGACGGTGAGCAGCGATGGCCCATTTACGTTTTCAACAGCCATTGCACAAGGTCGTTCGTATGCTGTGACGGTATTGACTCAACCCACGGGTCAAACATGTACGGTCACGAATGGTTCAGGCACAGTTGACAGCGCCAATGTCACCAACGTTAGCGTCACTTGTGTATCAAATGATACAACGCTCACAACGAGCGTATCAACACTCGGGCTGTCGGTTAATGACCCTCTATTAAATGCAGCACTGACAGGAACCCCAAGAGTCATCACTATTTATAATAGTGGGACAACAACGGCGAATAATGTTGCATGCCCAACGTCTGGGTCAGCGAGTATCACCTCTATTGTGTGTGCAGGTTGCGGCACTATATTGGCAGGGCAAAGTTGCCAGATAACCATTACGCCTTCAGGCACAGCGAGTGCCACAGCCTATGATACTAACCCTACACCGATTACATTAAGTATTTCAGGTACGAATACTAATACGTTAACACCGACCATCAATATACTTACCTATGGCAGCGTGTACCAAGGTGGGTTTGTCTATGAAATAAATGATACCACGCCGAATACAGGTAGCATCGGTGGCGCAGTGGCTTCTCTAGTCGACCAAGCTGAACCCTATATTAGTTCAGGTGCTCAGACCACGAGTATTATCCGGAGCTCGAATGGAGTGGGCAGAGCTGAAGCTGATGTGAGTTACGATATTATTCCGTTCATCGCCGAGATAGTAAGCTCAAATGATAGTTATAACACTGCTCAGTCGACATTTAATTCATCCTATTCCAATACATCGACATATCCTTTTCCATTGTCGCCCGCATTTTTATCATGCTCTGGAGCAACAGACGGGGCTTGTAATAGCGCCAATATTTTAACGCTTTATAACACGTATATGACAAATTATGGCGTAGGTAGCAGTCCTTATGCTCTTTCGAATGGGCCGACAACGCTATCTTATTACGCAGCAGGACTATGTACTGCAACCATTAGTGGAAATTCGGATTGGTATTTACCCGCTATTTGTGAGATGGATGCTGTTAACACAAATCTAACATGTCCCGCAGGCACACAAAGCATGCTTGGCAGCCTTACTGCTTTGATTGGAGACCCGGGCGTAACAACGCCGAGCACTTCATGTAACCCTCCCGCTGGCACTGACTGTCTTGCTGGCCTCTACTGGAGTTCTACCGAGTACTCCGGCAGTCCTCAGTACAACACGTGGTTTGAGTACTTCGCGTCCAGTGGCAGCTTTCAGAACCCTATCGATAAGAGCAACACTCTTGGCGCTAGGTGTTCTCGGGCTTTAACTCCTTAAACCCTTTGCCCCTTTTCTTTTGACCTTGCTGTACCCGCGAAGCGGGACAGCTTTTTTAGGATAGGTGACGCATATGCTGCATACGGAACTACCCGTTTATCGCGATACCTATCAGTTAATCTTAAAGGTATTTGAATATACAAAAGATTTTTCAAAAGAGTACAAGTACACGCTGGGTCATTTCGCGACAGCGACTGATAGTCCACAGATTCTGTGGATAAAGTTGTGAGTTATGTGATAATGAAAGTCGAATATCTTTAAAGAATGCAGGCTAGGTATATCTTATAAGTAGTATTTTCACTACAATATTGCTTTAATCAAAATTAGTCCAATTATGTTTAAACCATTACCGTTCTTCATTGGCTGGCGTTATACTCGTTCAAAAAAGAAAAATCATTTTGTTTCATTTATTTCATTGAGCTCCATGCTTGGTATCGGGATGGGGGTGATGGTCTTGATCACCGTGTTATCAGTCATGAATGGTTTTGATGATGAAATTCACAAACGTTTTTTTGGCATGGCCCCGGAAATTACAATCACGGGTCAGGATGGAATGATAACGGATTGGCAACGCGTTGCAAAACAAGTGTTGACAGATAAAAATGTGAAAGCCATTGCGCCTTATGTCAGCGGCCAAGGATTATTGACCTATGACGGACAAGTTTTACCGATGTTGTTAACGGGTATATTACCAGATCAAGAAGAAGCTATTACCCATTTAAAAGATAAGCTGTTGGTTGGTTCTCTGACCGATTTAAATCATTTTGGTATTATATTGGGTCGAGCCTTGGCAGAAAATTTAGGTGTGCGCGTCGGCGATCAAATCACGGTGATGATCCCTCAAGCGACCGTTACCCTGGCTGGTATGGAGCCTCGATTTAAGCGGTTTACGGTGCGTGGGATTTTCTCGGCCGGAACTGGGTTTAATTTTGATACAAAACTTGCATTTATTGATTTAACTGATGCTCAAAAGTTGATGCAAATGCAACCTCAGCAGGTATCCGGGTTACGCTTAAAAGTAAAAGAGGTCTATGATGCACCGATGATTGCCGAGCGATTATCATCAACACTGGGCGAAGCGTACCAGATTGGAAATTGGACTGAATCATTTGGTGCTTTTTTTCATGCGGTTAAAATGGAAAAAACCATGATGTTCTTGATTTTATTGCTGATCATTGCCGTCGCTGCTTTTAATTTAGTATCCTCGTTGGTCATGGTGGTAAATGATAAACAAGCTGAAATCGCTATTTTACGGACAATTGGTGCAACGCCCTGGATGATTTTACGAATTTTCATGGTACAAGGTATGTTGGTCGGGTGCATTGGCACCTTGATAGGAGTCCTATTCGGATTAATTTTGTCACAAAATGCCACCAAAATTGTTAATGCATTGCAAGGTTTTCTTGGCATCCAGGTTTTATCGTCTAGTATTTACTTTGTAGACTATTTGCCTTCAAAAATATTATTCAGCGACTTGTGGCAAGTGTGTGTCGCAGCATTGTTTATGTGTTTCGTCGCGACACTTTATCCAGCGTGGCGCGCATCCAAAACAGTGATAGCAGAGGCATTACATTATGAATAATCTGGTTGTTCAATGTCGCGGATTGCAAAAATCCTATCATGATGGCCAAACCTCGGTGGATGTATTAACGGGTATTGATTTTGATATTGCATCAGGATCGCGAACAGCAATAATCGGGCCTTCTGGCTCCGGTAAAAGTACCTTATTGCATTTGTTGGGTGGATTAGATAAGCCATCCAATGGACAGGTGCAGATTAAGGGACAAGATTGGCAAACCTTAACAGAAAGACAGCGTTGTCTAATACGTAATAAAGAACTGGGGTTTGTTTATCAATTCCATCATTTATTACCAGAATTTACGGCGTTGGAAAATGTAACCATGCCATTGCTGATGACCGAAATGCCAATTTACGAGGCTAGGTTGCAAGCCCTAGATATATTGGTTAAAGTGGGTTTGGAAAAACGAGTTGGTCATAAGCCATCGCAGTTATCAGGCGGAGAGCGACAAAGGGTGGCGATCGCCAGGGCACTGGTTCATCGTCCAGCCTGCGTCTTTGCAGATGAGCCCACTGGTAATCTTGATCAAATCACCGCCATCAAGGTATTTGATTTAATGCTAGAACTAAACCAGGCATCATTCACATCGTTGGTGATTGTGACGCATGATAAAATCATGGCTTCACGAATGGATAATGTATTGACCCTACAAGAGGGGCGGCTGTCAGTTGATTAACGGTTATTCTCCAGATTCCTCATTAAGCGCTGTGAAAGATCTTCAATCCCTAATACTCGGCATGCCCCGGCGTTCTAGGAAACGGAATCACATCTCGAATATTGCTGACACCAGTGACATAGCTAACCAGTCGTTCTAATCCCAAACCAAACCCTGCGTGTGGCACAGATCCATAGCGACGGAGATCCCGGTACCAGTTATATTGTTCTTTATTTAAATTGCAAGCTTCCATGCGTTTATCCAGTACTGATAACCGATCCTCGCGCTGACTACCGCCTATGATTTCACCAATGCCGGGTGCTAAAACGTCCATTGCAGCAACCGTGCGTTCATCATCGCTAAGACGCATGTAAAAACTCTTAATCGCGGCAGGATAATCGGTAATAATGACCGGTTTTTTGCACAATTCTTCGGCAAGATAGCGCTCATGCTCGGATTGCAAATCTAAACCCCATGCAATAGGATACTCAAAAGAACGCCCGGCACGATGTAAAGCATCGATTGCATCCGTATAGGTCATGGTCTCAAAAGAAGCTTGTGCCATTTGTTCAATTCGTTTCAAAGTGCCTTGCTGAATAAATTGATCAAAAAAAGCCATGTCATCTGACCGTTCGCTTAATACAGTTTGACAAACATAACGTAAGAAATCTTGACTCAAATCACAAATATCTTGTAAATTCGCAAATGCGAGTTCAGGCTCTACCATCCAGAACTCGGCCAAATGGCGACTGGTATTTGAATTTTCGGCTCGAAAAGTTGGGCCAAATGTGTATACCTTAGATAGCGCCATGCAATAGGCTTCTACATTTAACTGCCCAGAAACCGTTAAAAAAGCCTCGCGTCCAAAAAAATCTTGAGTAAAATCAATTTGCTGATTCTCTTTTCTGGGCGGATTTACCAGATCAAGTGTACTGACCCTAAACAACTCTCCGGCACCTTCACAATCACTTACGCTAATAATCGGTGTGTGTACCCATAAGTAACCACGCTCGTGAAAAAAACGGTGAATGCTTTGTGAAATACAATCACGAACCCGTGCTACAGCACCGATGGTATTGGTTCGAGGCCGTAGGTGTGCAACGTCGCGTAAATATTCCAAGGTGTGGCGTTTGGCTGAGATAGGGTAGGTATCAGGATTTTCGACCCACCCAACCACATCTAATTCTGTTACTTGAATTTCATAGGATTGCCCTTTGCCTAATGAACGCACTAATTTTCCGGTTGCACTGACCGAACAACCAGCAGTTAGGCGCAAAATATCTTGGCTATAATTGCTTAATTGTTCAGAAGCGATTAGCTGGATCGGGGCTTGACAGGAGCCATCATGAAGACTTACAAAAGACAAGCCAGCTTTTGAGTCACGACGCGTCTTAACCCAGCCGCGCACCGTGATCATGCTTTCTTCGGGAATGTGGCCGGCCAAGCAATCAGAAATAGAAGCTATTGTTGTCATATGCGCCTTGGTATCATAAACTAAAAAATGCAGTCGAATCTAGAGTCACTCTCGCTACGATGCAACTGCATTTTTCAGGTTAAATAATCTATAGTTGCGAATTTTATACTGATTTCGGGGCTGTTGACAATGATGAGAGCCAATCAACAGCAATTCCCGCTTAAATTGCACCCCAGTTTAAAAAGCACGGATATGTTTTAAATTTAACCAAAAAAAATATTTTGACATCACCTAAGCTGTAACAAGCGGTCATTACGACAAATTGATCGTTGATTAGAAGGAATTACATTATGGCATCCTCAAACACCGGGATTTGTTTTTTGTGCAATGAGGAGCTGAATCATCGTTCTATAACGAAGCATGTTAAGAAATGCTTAGGAAATGATGCATCGCACCAGCCATCAGAAAAAGAATGTATATTTCTAATCAAAGTTTATTGCGGAAAAGAGTTTTGGCTTTATATTGAAATTAATGGTTCTGCCAAGTTAGAAGATCTGGATTACTATTTAAGAGGAGTCTGGCTGGAATGTTGTGATCATATGAGCCAATTCAAAATCAATCGTCAGCTTTACTCTTATGATGGAGGTATGAATAAAATCATCTATCGAACACTTAAATTAGATATTGAATTTGATTATGATTTTGGCAGTACAACATGGGTTGAGGGAAAAGTTATTTCTTCACGACCAGGCCAATTAAAAAACAAGATCCGTTTGGTGGCACGCAACCATTTACCCGCGGATATTGTTTGTGACATATATCAAAACAAACCGGATTTTATTTGCACAGAGTGTAATAAGTTGATTTGTGAGACATGTCAAGAAGATCACGATGGCTGTACAGAAGACTTTATGTTGCCCGTAGTAAATTCACCGCGCATGGGTGTTTGTGGTTATTGTGGACCGGATTTTTAGTCTATTAATTAGTCCGTAACACAAAAATACACTTCAAGGGGCATATATTGAGTCAGTTTCATCTTCTACAATATCAAGATCTGGATACTTCTGGTTTAGATCAAAAATTTAAGGAAGTCTGCCACCATTTGTCTCATGGCGAAACAAACTTGGTTCCAATTTAGCACTAGGTTGGCCCTGCGATTATAAAACCTAGCCCCCACGGTTCATCTACAGTTTTAAATAAGGAAAATTTTTATACAACAATTCCAGCACTTTCTCTACTGAATTCATTCCTTGAGTAATTAACAACACCGTGTCATCACCAGCAATTGTTCCCAAGATCCCTGAATTTTTTGGTTTTTGTGGATGATACGTGACATAGGTTTGATCGAGGTAAATCGCGAGGCTACCGGCATGGCCCGGATGTGTTTGCAACACAATCAGCCCATGATCCGAAATTTGGATATGAAGCACTTGTGGCAAAGCAGGCGCATTTAATCGCACCATTAGATAAATACCCGCAACCTTTGCAATATTTAATTTTTTTAAACGTCGCGATAAAGTTGCCTGGGGAATCTTATACCCTTTTTGCTGTAAATAGTCTTGTAAGTGGCTTTGCTCTGCAATTTCGCGTTCTTTAATGATATTGATAATCAGGTTATCAATGGTGTTGTCATGCGCCATGCCATCCCCATAATGTGAATACATATTATCTTTAATGATATTGTATTCGATTTTGTTGACATAATACAACTGATCCTGTATATTCACGCTTATTCATTATTTTGGATATGTATTCATGAGATCACTACGTCTTGTTTTAATTTCCCTATCTTTACTGATGACTGCCTGCTCCTCCTCGGATAAAAATACTAACGAGCTGCATGTAGTGACATCCGCAGAATATCCACCGTTTGAGTATATTGATAATGGTCAACTTCGTGGATTTGACATAGATCTGGTGAAGCTTATCGTTAAAAAATTAGGCATGAAAGTCGTGTTTGATAACGTCCAGTTCAGTACTGTTTTAGCCTCGTTAGGCAGTGGAAAAGCAGACATGGCGATTTCAACCATTACAATTACGCCACTGCGCGCAATAAATTTTGATTTTAGTGAGCCTTACTATTTCGAATCGATAGCGGCTGTTTACCCGATTGATCACCCGGTAACAAACCAAGTACAGTTGATGAATAAAAAAATTGCCTGTCAATTAGGCTCGAGCATGGAAATATGGTTGAAGAAACACAGGTTTGATGCTCAGCTTACATTGTTTAATAACAGCAATCAGTCCATTGAAGCGCTTAAAGCAGGTATTGTAGATGTTGTTATCATGGATGGTGAGCAAGGCGCTGTGTTTAGTCATAAAACGCCGGGTCTTTCCTACAAAACGATAGCTAAATCCACCGATGGATATGGGATTGCCTTTGCAATGCATTCACCCCTGAAGCCCAAAGTAAATGAGATTCTGCACCAACTTAGTGCCAGCGGGGAATTGAATCAATTAAAATTGAAATGGCTGGGCCTGTCATTTTAAGTGTGTAAATAGCCATAATCAGGTATTCTGATGCACAAGCTAAGGAGTACCGTTTTTGAACAAGGATTTATGGTTATGAACATCAGTGATGAAATGTTAGATGATTTAATCGGCAATGCCAAGA